>NZ_JBEYHT010000002.1:0-240979 GCF_040635425.1 Streptomyces laurentii
GATGGCGGAGCTCACGATCCGGCCGGAGGAGATCCGGGACGCACTGGAGAACTTCGTCCAGTCGTACCAGCCGGACGCGGCCTCGCGCGAGGAAGGTGACGCGGGGTGGACTCGCCAGGATGGATTCCGGGTCGGAGACCCGGGATCCAGGGCCCGGGGTCTCCGGCCCGGAGCCGGGTCAGGGCCCGGGACTGCAGGAACCGGGGACCGCGGGGGGCCACAGGTCCCGCAGGGGGCGACCGTCAGTCCCGGGCCGGCTCCACCGCCTTGCTGCTCGTCTCGAAACGGCCGTCCAGACGCGAGACCAGGCCGGTGACCTGGCGGGCGATGTCCGGGGCGGTCAGACCGATCTCCGCCATCACCTCACCGCGCGAGGCGTGGTCGAGGAAGCGCGGCGGGATGCCGAAGTCACGCAGCGGGACGTCCACGCCCGCGTCGCGCAGTGCCTGGGCGACGGCCGAGCCGACGCCGCCGACCCTGCTGTTGTCCTCGACGGTGACAACCACCCGGTGCTGCTCGGCGAGCGGCGCGAGGGCCTCGTCGACGGGCTTGACCCAGCGCGGGTCGACCACCGTGGTGGAGATGCCCTGCTGGTCGAGGAGACCGGCGATGTCCAGGCACATCGGGGCGAGCGCGCCGACTGACACGAGCAGCACGTCCGGCCGGTCGGTGCCGGCCTCGCGCAGCACGTCCATGCCGCCGACCCGGCGCAGCGCGGGGACGGCCGGGCCGACCGCGCCCTTGGAGAAGCGGACCACGGTGGGCGCGTCGGTGACCTCGACGGCCTCGCGCAGCTGGGCGCGGACCTGGTCGGCGTCGCGCGGCGCGGCGAGCCGCAGGCCGGGCACGACCTGGAGGATCGACATGTCCCACATGCCGTTGTGGGAGGCGCCGTCCGTACCGGTGACACCGGCCCGGTCCAGGACGAAGGTGACACCGCACTTGTGCAGGGCCACGTCCATCAGGACCTGGTCGAAGGCGCGGTTGAGGAAGGTCGCGTAGACGGCGAAGACCGGGTGCAGTCCGCCGGTGGCGAGGCCGGCCGCGGAGACCGCGGCGTGCTGCTCGGCGATGCCGACATCGAACACGCGCTCGGGGAAGTCCTTGGCGAACTTGTCGAGGCCGACCGGCTGGAGCATGGCCGCCGTGATGGCGACGACATCCTCGCGCTCCTTGCCGAGCGCGACCATCTCCTCGCCGAAGACACTGGTCCAGTCGGCGCCGGAGGAGCTGATCGGCAGACCGGTGTCCGGGTGGATCTTGCCGACGGCGTGGAAGCGGTCGGCCTCGTCCTGGAGCGCGGGCTGGTAGCCGCGGCCCTTCTCGGTGAGGCAGTGCACGATGACCGGGCCGCCGAAGCGCTTGGCGCGGGTCAGCGCCGACTCCAGGGCCTCCATGTCGTGGCCGTCGATCGGGCCGACGTACTTCAGGCCGAGGTCCTCGAACATGCCCTGCGGGGCGATGAAGTCCTTCAGCCCCTTCTTCGCGCCGTGCAGGGTCTCGTAGAGCGGCTTCCCGACGACCGGGGTGCGCTCCAGGAGGTCCTTGCCGCGGGCGAGGAACCGCTCGTAGCCGTCGGTGGTGCGCAGGGTGGCCAGGTGGTTGGCGAGGCCGCCGATGGTGGGCGCGTAGGAACGCTCGTTGTCGTTGACGACGATGACGACCTGGCGGTCCTTGGCGTCGGCGATGTTGTTGAGCGCCTCCCAGGCCATGCCGCCGGTGAGGGCGCCGTCACCGATGACGGCGACGACGTGGTCGTCCTTCTTCAGGATCTTGTTGGCCTTGGCGAGGCCGTCCGCCCAGCCGAGGACCGTCGAGGCGTGCGAGTTCTCGATGACGTCGTGCTCGGACTCCGCCTGCGAGGGGTAGCCGGACAGGCCGCCCCTCATCTTGAGCTTGGAGAAGTCCTGGCGGCCGGTGAGCAGCTTGTGCACATAGCTCTGGTGTCCGGTGTCCCACAGGACGCGGTCCCGGGGCGAGTCGAAGACGCGGTGCAGGGCGATGGTCAGCTCGACCACGCCGAGGTTGGGACCGAGGTGCCCGCCGGTCTTGGAGACGGCGTCCACGAGGAAAGTCCTGATCTCCCCGGCCAGCTGCTCCAGCTGTTCGGAGGAGAGCCGGTCCAGATCTCGCGGTCCCCTGATACGGGTCAGCAGAGCCACCCGTGCCTCCTTGCGTTTGAACTGGTCGAGCTTGCCGATTTGTCGAGTCTAATGTTCCGTCTTGGTCCGCGGGCATCGGGTTGGTGGATCGCCACCACCCGGATGGCCGACAGGACACTGGTCCGGCCGGTCCCCGCACTCATCCGGAGGCAGCAGCGCCCGGCGCCGGTTCGAGCGCCGGGCGCGATGTGGCGAGAGTTACGCCACGAGACTGCACGGATATTGCGGACAGAACCGGGCGGAACGGTACGCGGTCTAGGCGCGGCCGGCGGTCTTCTGGGTCCGCCGGGAGACCGAGTCGATCACGACGGCGGCAAGAAGCACCGCGCCGGTGATCATGTTCTGGATCGAGTTGGACATTCCGATCATGTTCAAGCCTTGCTGAATCGACTGGATCACGATCATGCCGAGCAGCGCGGACCAGACCTTGCCGCGGCCGCCGAAGAGGCTCGTGCCGCCGATCACGGCCGCCGCGATGACCAGCATCAGGGTGTTGCCGCCGCCGAGGCTCTTGGTGGCGCCGCCGGACAGGCTCGCCACGAACAGCCCGCCGAAGGCGGCCAGGGTGCCGGAGACCGCGAAGACGGCGATCCGGACGCCGTCGACGTTGATGCCCGCGCGGCGGGCCGCCTCGGCGTTGCCGCCGACCGCGAAGACCTTGCGTCCGAAGACGGTACGGCGGGCGACGAAGTCCGCGCACACCAGGACGGCCAGGAAGAGGACCAGGGCGAGCGGCAGGCCGCGGGCGCCGGCGGGCTCGTTCATGACGTACGCCACGACCAGCACCAGGACCGCGAAGACGCCGGTGCGCAGCAGGATCTCGCCGACCGGACGGGCGGGCAGCCGGGCGGTGTGGCGGCGGGCGCGCTCGCGCAGCTGGAAGAAGACGTACACGGCGATGGCGGCCAGCGCGAGGCCGTAGGCGGCGATCCTGTCGGCGAAGAAGTAGCTGGTGAGGCTCTCCACCACGCTGCCGGACGGCGTGTTGATGGAGCCCTCGCCGCCCATCAGCCATTCCTGCATGCCCATCCAGCCGAGGAAGCCGGCCAGGGTGACGACGAAGGCCGGCACGCCGATCTTGGCGAAGAAGAAGCCGTGCAGGGCGCCGATGGCGGTGCCGGTGAGCACGGCGGCCAGCAGGGACACCCACTCGTTCACGCCGTTGCTGACCTGGAGGCCGGCCCAGACGGCGGCGCCGACGCCGGCCACCGAGCCCATGGAGAGGTCGATCTCGCCGAGGACGAGGACGAAGACGATGCCGACGGCCATGATGCCGAGGCCGGAGGCGTAGACGGCGATGTTGGCGACGGAGCCGGCGGACAGGAAGTTGTCGTTCTGGAGCTGGAAGACGATCGCGATGACGATCAGGCCGAGGATCACCGGGAGCGAGCCGAGTTCGCCGCCTCGTATCTTGCGGCCGAACTCGGTCCAGTACCCCATGAAGCCTTCCTCGCGGACGAGGAGGCGGGGGTCGACGGCGGGGGTGCGCTGCTCCGGGACGGTCGCGGTCGCCGGTGCGGTCGACCCGGTCGGCGCGGTCTCCGGCGTACCGTCGGCCGGAGTCTCGGGCGCGGTCTCCGGCGTACCGTCGGCGGGGGTCTTGGCGAGGTCGCTCATCGGGCGTCCTCCTTCACGGCCGCGGCCGTACGAGCCTGCCTGCGGGTCACGGCGTTGTCCGTGGCGCCCGTGATGGCGGCGATGATCTCTTCGTGGCTGGTGCCGGCGACCGGGAAGACGCCGTTGTTGCGGCCGAGGCGGAGCACCGCGACCCGGTCCGCGACGGCGCGGACGTCGGCCATGTTGTGGCTGATGAGGATGACGCCGTGGCCGCGCTCGCGCAGCCGCTCGACGAGGTCGAGCACCTGGGCGGTCTGCTCGACGCCGAGGGCGGCGGTCGGCTCGTCCAGGATGACGATCTTCGGGTTGCCGATCAGGGCGCGGGCGATGGCCACGACCTGGCGCTGGCCGCCGGAGAGCGCGGCGACCGGGATGCGTACCGACGGAATGCGGATGGACAGGGTGTCGAGCAGTTCCCGGGCCCGCTGTTCCATGGCGATCTCGTCGAGGACGGGGCCGGTGCCCAGCTCGCTGCCGAGGAAGAGGTTGGCGACGACGTCGAGGTTGTCGCAGAGCGCGAGGTCCTGGTAGACGGTCGCGACGCCGAGGTGCTGGGCGTCGTGGGGTTTGGTGATCTGGACGGGGCGGCCGTCCCATTCGATGGCGCCCTCGTCGATCGGGTGGACGCCCGAGATCGTCTTGACGAGGGTGGACTTTCCGGCGCCGTTGTCGCCCACCAGGGCGACGACCTCTCCGGCGTGGATCTCCAGGTCGACTTCGGTGAGCACCTGTACGGCGCCGAACCGCTTGGAGACCCCGCGCAACGCCAGCACGGGCGCAGCGGACACGTGAATCATCTCCTTCGCCCGCCGGAGGGGCGGGGCGTGGGGGCAGGGAGAGCGAGGGAAGACAGAGGGACAGCGGGGGAACGGCGGAAATGCGCCGCGGCGGGCGGGGGAAGTCCGGCGCCCCGCCCCCGCTTGCGGGGCGTGGATTCGGGGCGGGTGCGCCGGACCGTTCTCGCGCGGCGGCGGCCGGGACCGGCGGGTCCCGGCGGCCGCCCGGCCGCCTGGCCGCCTGGCCGCCTGGCCGCCTGGCCGCCTGGCCGGGGCTACTTGATGCCCGCCGCCTCGCAGGCCGCCTTGTACTCGGCGGTGCAGATGTCGGTCGCCTTGTAGACGTTGTCGGCGATGATCGTGGAGGCGATGTTCTCCTTGGTCACGATCTGCGCGTCGTACAGCTTGGCCGGGATGTCCTTGAACTCGCCGCTGAGGCTGGTGACCTTGAGCGGGGCGACGTCGTCGAACTTCTCACCCTTGAGGATCTTGACCGCGATCTCCGCGGTGGTCTCGGCCTCGGGCTTGATCTGCTTGTAGATGGTGAAGGACTGGTCGCCCTTCAGGATCCGCTGCAGACCGGCGAGTTCGGCGTCCTGGCCGCCGACCGGGACCTTGATGCCCTGCTTGGAGAGGGAGGTGATGGCGCCGCCCGCCATGCCGTCGTTGGCGGAGTAGACGCCCTGGAAGCCGCCCTTGCCCAGGGAGTCGATGGCGGCACCCATCTTCTTGGCCGCCTCGTCCGGGGACCAGTCCGGGATGTCCTGCTCGTAGACGACCTTCTTCACGGCGGTGTCGAGGACGCTGTGGGCGCCCTTCTTGAACAGCGGGGCGTTGGGGTCGAGCGGCGAGCCGTTGATCATGACAACGTTGGCATCCTCGGCCTTGTCGCCCAGCGCCTTCACCAGGCCCTCGCCCTGGAGGCGCCCGATCTTCTCGTTGTCGTACGAGACGTAGGCGGCGATCGGGCCCTCGGTGAGGCGGTCGTACGCGACGACCTTCACGCCCTTCTTCTCGGCGTCCGCGATCCAGGGCTTGGTCGCCTTGTAGTCGACGGCGTCCAGGATGATCACCTTGATGCCCTGGGTGACGAGCGCGTCGAACTGCTTCTTCTGCGTCTGGGTGTCCCCCGCCGCGTTGTTGTACTTGACCGTGCAGTCGGAGCACAGCGACTCGATCTTGGTCTCGATGATCGGCCGGTCGAAGGTCTCGTAGCGCGTGGTCTTGTTCTCCGGCAGGAGCAGACCGATGGTCTTGCCGTCGCCGCCCGCGTCGTCGGAGCCGCTGTCGCCGGCCTTGCCGCAGGCGGCGAGGGAGAGGGCCATGGACAGCGCGGCCGTGCCGATGACGACGCGGCGCGTCATTGCGTTCATGTGGGGTTGCCTCCCTGACGGGGCCGCGACGTCGCGGCCGAGGTGGCTGGCAGTCAACTCGGCCCCAGAGTCGGCGTCAAGGAGTAAATCCTTAACGAGATGACAACGGTGCCATCCGTTATCTAAGTGAAGGCATGACGGAGCTCTCCGGCCCGGCCGGCGGAGCGTCCAGGGCGTTCTCCAGGAGCGTCGAGTCGCCCGTCTCGCTCAGGACGAGCGCGAGCGCGCCGAGCACCTCGGCCCGGCTGCCCAGGGCCCCCGGGGCCAGGACCAGGCGGCGGGCGGCGCTGGGGATGGCGTACCGGGCGACGGAATCCCGGATCGGCGCGAGGACGATCTCGCCGGCCTCCGCGAGATCGCCGCCGAGGATCACCCGGCTCGGGTTCAGCAGATTGCAGAGACTGGCGACGGCGCTGCCGATGTGCCGGCCGACGTCGGCGATCACCCGGCGGCAGCCGGGGTCGCCCTCGCGGGCCAGCTGGACCACCCGCTCCATGGTCAGATCGGCCCCGTGGGTCGGCTGGAGCAGCGGCAGGACGTAGCGGGCGGACGCGAAGGTCTCCAGGCAGCCCCGGTTGCCGCAGCGGCAGACCGGGCCGGACTCGTCGAGGGTGATGTGCCCGATCTCGCCGGCCGTGCCGCCCGGGCCCCGGTAGACCCGGCCGTCGATGACCAGACCGGCGCCCACCCCGCCGGCGACCTTGATGTACGCGAGGTCGCTCACGCCCCGGCCGCTGCCCCAGACCAGCTCGCCGAGCGCGCCCAGGTTGGCGTCGTTGTCGACGTGCACGGGCACGCCGAGCCGGTCGGCGAGCTCGTCGGCGGGGCTGATCCCGCTCCAGCCCGGCAGGATGGACGTCGAGCCCAGGGTTCCCGAGGAGACGTCGATGGGGCCCGGTACGCCGAGGCCGACGCCGACGAGCTTCTCCCGGCGGATGCCGGATTCCTCGATCAGCCGCTTGACCAGCTCTTCCGCCCGGTCGAAGCCCTCCTCGGCGGAGCCGTCCACGTCCAGTGGCTCGGCCGTCTCGGCGAGCACCTGGTGGGCCAGGTTGCCGATCGCGACGCGCAGGTGCGTATGGCCGAAATCGACTCCCACGACCGCGCCCGCGTCACCGCTGAGCGAGACGCTGCGGGCCCGGCGGCCCCCGGCGGAGGTCGGGGTGACCTCGACGGTCCCGCCGTCCTTCAGTTCTCGCACGATGTTGGAGACCGTGGCGGCGGACAGCCCGGTCGCCCGGGCGATCTCCGCCTGGGTGAGCGACCCGGCCGTACGTACGGCCCGGACGACCCGCTCCAGATTGGCCCGGTGCAGCGAGGACTGCGAACCCGGAGTCTCCATCGACTCAACTCCACCCTACGTCGCGTACAAGTTGTGAACTCCAAGCTCCGCCGTCGGGCTTGTCGTCGTCAAGTCCTCGACGGTAGTCGAATCCGGAAGCGAAAGGTCCGGCCCCGGGGCTTCGAGCCCCGGGGCCGGACCGTGTACGCGCTGGTCGCGCCGCCTTCGGGCCGCTGACGGCCGTACGGCGGAGGCGGGTTGCGGACTGCTCGGCCTACTTGAGGGTGGCCGAGGTCAGGCCCGCCTGCACCTGCCGCTGGAAGGAGAGGTAGACCACCAGCATCGGGATCATGGCGATGGTCACACCGGCGAAGAGCACCGGCAGGTCCGTCTCGTAGCCCTGCTGCTGCTGGAGCTGGATGAGTCCCTGCGTGAGCACGTACCGTTCCGGGTCACCGCCCTGCTGCGGCTGCATGAGCACGGTCGGCAGCAGGAACTGGTTCCACTGCCCCAGCGTGTTGAAGATGCCCACGCTGATCAGGCCGGGTTTGGCCATCGGCAGCATCACCTGGAAGAAGGCCCGGGTGTGCGAGGCCCCGTCCAGGATCGCGGCCTCGAAGACGGCCGTCGGCAGCGTCCGGAAGAACGCGTGCATGAAGAAGACGGTGAACGGCAGCGAGTACGCGACGTACACCAGGATCAGGCCCTGGTAGGTGTTGAGCATCCCGAGCATCTTCACCATGAAGAAGAGCGGGACGAGGGCCAGGAACACCGGGAACATCGCGCCGGCGACGAAGAAGTAGTAGATGAGCCGGTTGCCCACGAACCGGTAGCGCGCGAGCACGTACGCGGCCATGGAGCCGAACAGCATCGTCAGCGGCACCGAGAACACCAGGACGATCAGGGTGTTCAGGAAGTAGTCGCCGATGCCCTTGTCCCAGGCGCGGCCGAAGACGTCGAAGGACCAGTTCGACGGCCAGCCGAAGGCCGAGCCGGCGATCTGCGCGTCGGTCTTGAAGGAGCTGAGCACCAGCCAGATCAGCGGCAGCACGATCAGCAGCGCCCACAGGGCGAGGAAGCCGTGCGAGAAGACGTTGAGGACGGTGCCCTCGCGGGCCGGGCCCGTGGCGGGCCCGCTCCCCCGGCCTCCCGCGCGCTGCCGGGGGACGGACGCGCCGCCGCCCGGGGAGCCCGCCGCGGCGGCCGGAATCTGGTCGGTCTTCTGGATGCGGTCGTTCATCGTCGGTTCTCCCGCTCAGAACTCGAGGCGCTCGCGGCGGGTGGCGCGCAGCGTGACGACGGAAAGGATCAGGGTGAGCAGGAGCATGACGACGCCCATGGCGCAGGCGTAGCCGCTCTTGCCGAAGATGAGGAAGTTCCGCATCATCACGGTCGACATGACCTCGCTGTGGTGGTCCGGGCCGCCGCCGAACTCGCCGCCGGGGGCGGTCATCGTCGACACCAGGATGAACATGTCCATCGCGACGATGCCGAGGTAGACCCAGGCGGTCTGGACGGAGTCCCACAGCAGCGGCAGCGTGATGCGGAAGAAGGACTGGGCGCGGCCGGCGCCGTCGATCAGCGCGGCCTCGTAGATGTCCCTCGGGATGGACTGCATGGCGGCGGAGAACAGCACCAGGTAGAAGCCGACGCCGTGCCAGACGACGACGGCGAGCAGCGCCCAGAGCACGTAGTTCGGCTCGTTCAGCCACTCGACGGGCTGGGCCTGGTCGACCAGGCCGATCTTCATGAGCAGGCCGTTGAGCATGCCGCCGGAGTCGCTGCGGTACACGGCGCCGAAGAGCACCGCGAGGATCGCGAGCGAGAGGACCTGCGGGAAGAAGTAGACGATCTTGTAGAACTTCGACCCCGCGACGCCCGCGACCCCGCCGGCCTTGCTACGCCCGCCCGCGTTCAGCATGAACGCGAAGAAGAGCGCGAGCAGGATGGTGACCACCGGGACGAACACCAGGTACAGGATGTTGTGCCAGACCGCTCCCAGGAAGACGTCGTCCTTCGCGAGCGCGACGTAGTTGTCGAGGCCGACGAAGGAGAAGTCCTGTGACTGTCCCTGCCAGTCGGTCAGCGAGTAGCCGAACGTCTGGATGTACGGCCAGATGACGAAGACCAGATAGAGGGCCACGGGGAGGATGAGGAATCCCGTGACGAACGTGTACTGCCCTTTGCGCATGGCGTTCCTGTCCCTGGTGTCCCGAGTGGGGGGGGTGTCCGCGCGTCAGCTGCGGTGGTTCTTCTGGGCCGCCGGGGTCTTGGCGGCCTTGTCGACCGCCGCCTGGGCCCGCTTCAGCCATTCCGCGGGCTGGATGCGCTTGGCCATCAGCTCGTTGGAGGCGTTCTGGATCTCGGTGTCCATCTCGCTGTACCACTCGGTGTACAGGAAGCGGAACGTGTTGGTGCCCGCCTTCTTGGACGCCTCGACGGTGGACTGGGTACCCGGGCGGAGCTTGACGTTCGGGTCCACGCCGTCGGCCAGGATGGTGAGGGAGTTCGCCTCCTTGGCGAAGAGCGACGACCACTCCTTGGAGAGCATCATCCGCATGAACTCCTGCGCCTCGGCCAGGTTCGCGGCCTTGGACGGGATGATGAACGGCTCGCCGGAGCCGGCCCGGATCGCCTCGTACGGCATCGCGCTGCCGGGCAGCAGCGGCATCGGCATGAACTTCATGTCGAAGTCGTCCGGGGTCTGCTTCAGCTGCTCGTTCTCCAGCCAGGAACCGCTGGTGATGAAGGCGGCCTTGTACTGGTTCCAGCGGGTCTGCGACTCGGTGTGGGTCAGGCCGTTGGTGCCGGGCATCAGGTAGCCCTTCTCGACCACCTCGTACACCGCCTCGACGGCCTCCTTGGCGGCGTCGGAGCCGACGAACGCCTTGGGGTCGAGGTTGTCGATCGCCTTCATGGCGTCCAGACCGCCCTTCTTGGCGATCAGGTCCATGATGGCGACGTTGATGTAGTACGGGAACTTGCCCTGGTGGGCGAGGCCGCCGATGCCCTGCTTGGTGGCGTCCTTGCAGATGGCCAGGAACTCGTCCCAGGTCTTCGGCTCGGTCCAGCCCTTGTCCTTGAAGAGCTTGCCGGAGTACCACAGGCCCCACACCGTGTAGATGTAGTTGAGGGCGACGGTCTTGCCCTCCAGGATGCCCGCGTCGAGGGTGCCAGGGATCAGGGTGTCCCGGACCTTCTTGCTCGGGTCGTCGATCGACGGCGCGTCGAAGACCGCGGCGAGGTCGAGCAGCTGGCCGTTCTTGTTCAGGACGTCGATCTTGATCTTCTGGGCGCCGGAGTCGTCGATGATGTCCGGCGGGTTGCCGGCGTTGAAGCGCGGCTGGAGCTTGCCGGTGATCTCCTGGGTGCCGGTGTGGGCGGCGGTGACGCCCCACTTCTTCTCGAAGCTGGCTTCCCACGCCTTGGCGTAGTCGTCGCCGTAGCCGCCCTTGAAGACGACGACGTCGAGCTTGCCGCCCTTGGCGACGCCGAACGGATTGTCCTTCGTCTTCTCGCCCTTGGGCTTGTCCGACTTGTCGTCGTCGCCGCCACCGGAGGCGCACGCGGACAGGAAGCCCATGGCGGGTACGGAGATCAGACCGAGGGCGGCGGACCGCTTGATCAGATTACGGCGGCCGACGCCCCCCTGCTCGGGGGTGCCGTTCTGGGCGGAGGTGGATCCCATGCTCAAGTCCTCGCCTTCATTCAGGACTCAGGCGGTGTACTGGTCGCCCGTACCGAGTTCGCCTCAGGCGAAGGGCCCCGCCACCGCGGTCAATTGCAGCTGGGTCGTGCAGGCGTCGGGCCGTCGCCGACTGCTCGGGACGACGGGCGGGACGCCGACAGGTATAGTCCACTCTCCTTCGCCTGAGCAAGATCGATGCGAGGTTTACCCGGCAGTCTTCTCCGAGTTGAGACCTCCGTTCGCGAACTGCCCGGTATCCGTGGCGAATCCGCCGGAAGATCCGCGTGGCGGGTCGCCAACACCCTTGACATTCCCGGATACTTGCCTGTTTTCCCCTCGCCCGCCCCGCCGCTCCGGACCTTTTCCGGGCATGCGAAAGGGCCCTCTCCCCGGTGGGGAGAGGGCCCTTGGGCTACGGGCCGGTCAGCCGGCCGTCACCGATCCCGGTCGATTCAGCCGCGGATCAGGTTGCGCAGCACGTACTGCATGATGCCGCCGTTGCGGTAGTAGTCCGCCTCGCCGGGGGTGTCGATGCGGACGACCGCGTCGAACTCGACACCGGTGTCGGTGGTGACCTTGACCGTGCTCGGCGTGGAGCCGTCGTTGAGCGCGGTGACGCCGGTGATGGAGAAGGTCTCCTCGCCGGTCAGGCCGAGCGAGTCGGCCGACTGGCCGGCCGGGAACTGCAGCGGCAGGACGCCCATGCCGATGAGGTTCGAGCGGTGGATGCGCTCGTACGACTCGGTGATGACGGCCTTGACGCCGAGGAGGGCCGTGCCCTTGGCCGCCCAGTCACGGGACGAACCGGAGCCGTACTCCTTGCCGCCCAGGATGACCAGCGGGGTGCCGGCGGCCTGGTAGTTCTGCGAGGCGTCGTAGATGAACGACACCGGGGCGCCGTCCTTCGTGAAGTCGCGGGTGAAGCCGCCCTCGGTGCCCGGCGCGATCTGGTTGCGCAGGCGGATGTTGGCGAACGTACCGCGGATCATGACCTCGTGGTTGCCTCGGCGCGAGCCGTAGGAGTTGAAGTCACGACGCTCCACACCGTGCTCGGTGAGGTACTGGCCGGCCGGGGTGTCGGCCTTGATGGCACCGGCCGGGGAGATGTGGTCGGTGGTGACCGAGTCGCCCAGCTTGGCCAGGACGCGGGCACCGGCGATGTCGGTGACCGGGGTGGTCTCCATCGTCATGCCCTCGAAGTACGGGGGCTTGCGGACGTAGGTCGACTCGGCGTCCCACTCGAAGGTGTTGCCGGTCGGGATGGAGAGCGCCTGCCACTGGGCGTCGCCCGCGAACACGTCCTGGTAGGACTTGTTGAACATGTCCTCGCCGATGGCGTTGGCGACGACGTCGTTGACCTCGGCCTCGGTCGGCCAGATGTCGGTCAGGTAGACCGGCTTGCCGTCCTGGTCGACGCCCAGGGCGTCCTTGGTGATGTCCACCCTCATGGAACCCGCGAGGGCGTACGCGACGACCAGCGGCGGGGACGCCAGGTAGTTCATCTTGACGTCGGGGTTGATCCGGCCCTCGAAGTTGCGGTTGCCGGAGAGGACCGAGGTGACCGCGAGGTCGTGGTCGTTGACGGCCTTGGAGACCTCCTCCGGCAGCGGGCCGGAGTTGCCGATGCAGGTGGTGCAGCCGTAGCCGACGAGGTTGAAGCCGACCTTGTCGAGGTACGGGGTCAAGCCCGCCTTGTCGAAGTAGTCGGTGACGACCTTCGAGCCCGGGGCGAGGGTGGTCTTGACCCACGGCTTGCGGGTCAGGCCCTTCTCCACGGCCTTCTTCGCGACGAGGGCCGCGGCGACCATGACGTACGGGTTCGAGGTGTTGGTGCACGAGGTGATCGCGGCGACGGTGACGGCGCCGTGGTCGATCGTGTACGTGGTGCCGTCGGGGGCGGTCACGGTGACCGGGTTCGACGGGACGCCGTTGGAGGCGGCCGGGGCGTCGGAGGCCGGGAAGGACTCCTCGCCGGCCTCGTCGGCGGTCGAGACGTAGTTCAGGACGTCGGTCTTGAACTGCTCGGAGGCGTTGGCGAGGACGATACGGTCCTGCGGACGCTTCGGGCCGGCGATCGACGGGACGACCGTGGAGAGGTCGAGCTCGAGCTTCTCGGAGAAGTCCGGCTCGGCCTTCGGGTCCAGCCAGAGGCCCTGCGCCTTGGCGTATGCCTCGACCAGCGCGACCTGCTGGGCGCTGCGGCCCGTCAGGCGCAGGTAGTTCAGGGTCTCGTCGTCGATCGGGAAGATCGCGGCGGTGGAACCGAACTCCGGCGACATGTTGCCGATGGTGGCGCGGTTGGCGAGGCTCGTGGCCGCCACACCCTCGCCGTAGAACTCGACGAACTTGCCGACGACGCCGTGCTTGCGCAGCATCTCGGTGATGGTGAGCACCAGGTCGGTGGCGGTGGTGCCCGGCTTGAGCTGACCGGTCAGCTTGAAGCCGACGACGCGCGGGATCAGCATGGAGACCGGCTGGCCGAGCATGGCGGCCTCGGCCTCGATGCCGCCGACGCCCCAGCCCAGCACACCGAGGCCGTTGACCATGGTGGTGTGCGAGTCGGTGCCGACCAGGGTGTCGGGGTAGGCCTTGCCGTCACGGACCATGACGACGCGGGCCAGCTTCTCGATGTTGACCTGGTGGACGATGCCGGTGCCCGGGGGGACGACCTTGAACTCGTCGAACGCGGTCTGGCCCCAGCGCAGGAACTGGTAGCGCTCCTTGTTGCGGCCGTACTCCAGCTCGACGTTCTGCTGGAACGCGTCGTTGGTGCCGAACTTGTCCGCGATGACGGAGTGGTCGATGACCAGCTCGGCCGGGGCGAGCGGGTTGATCTTCGCCGGGTCGCCGCCGAGCGCCTTGACGGCCTCGCGCATGGTGGCGAGGTCGACGACGCAGGGGACGCCGGTGAAGTCCTGCATGATCACGCGCGCCGGCGTGAACTGGATCTCCTGGCTCGGCTGGGCCTGGGAGTCCCAGTTCCCGAGGGCCCGGATGTGGTCGGCGGTGATGTTCGCGCCGTCCTCGGTGCGGAGCAGGTTCTCCAGGAGAACCTTCAGGCTGTAGGGAAGGCGCTCGGAGCCCTCCACCTTGTCCAGCCGGAAGATCTCGTACGACTCGTCGCCCACGCTCAGCGTGCTGCGGGCGTCGAAGCTGTTCGCCGACACGACAGTCTCCTTCATATATGTGCGCGTTCCACCGCATCCTGCCGCCACGTACACGTCGTCGATCCGCTGAGGTAAGGCTAAGTGAGGTAGCCCTTACCGGGGTGGCGGCAGCGGTGCGCCTCGGCAGATATCTCGATGTCGAGATAACTCTAGTACATCACCGCCGCTCGGTCATGCCCGGCAGGACGCGACCCGCCCCGGCGGAACCGGGGCGGTCCCAGTCTTTCCGAGGCATCGGGTCCCCGCCTCCGGGGGGGGCGGGATGGGGCTCCCGTACCGGAAGCCCGAAGATAGCCCGCCCCTGATCACCGGGAACTACGGTGTCCCGATGACTGGTATCGAGGTTGTGGCCCGCACGCGGGTCAGTGGTGGGCATCCCGTCGGGCGACTGGTCTGCCATCCGCGGCTTCCCCTGATCGCCGGCCTGGACGCGGAACGTGGTCTCGTCCACATCTGGTCCTGTGAAGCGGGGCGGCTGCGCGCCCTCGGTTCTGTCGGCGACGGGCGCGGTGTACCTGATTCGGCGTGGCATCGCCCCCGCCACCCGGGGGTGGCCTGGCATCCCCACCAGCCGCTGCTCGCCGTCGCCGGCGAGAGTGGAGTGGTGCGCTGGACTCCCTCCGGGCCGTCCGACCCGGCAGGCCCGCCCTTCACCGCCCGTTACCGCCATCTGGCGTTCAGCCCGGACGGCCGGACGTTGTGGGCCTCACCGTCGTCGGACGGCGCGGACGCCGCGTGGGAACGTTCCGACGCCCTCGATCTCGATGCACGCGTCATCAGCGCCGGCACCGGGCGCCCTTGGGACACCGGCGTCGCGGAGCATCCCGGCGGCGGCCTGATCGCCACGCTCGCGAGCGATCAGGGCGCGACGCTAGGTCTCTTCGCACGCGTCGACCCGGGCGACACTCCCGCGAGGATGCGCGTCCAGGACCACGCGCTGGTCCTGGATTGCGACGGCTACACGACACCGGTCTTCAGCCGGGACGGACGTCATCTCGCGGTCCGAGGCAACGCGTACGGGAACACGCTGGACGTCTTCACGTTCCCCGGACTCCGCCAGGTCCTGGCGACCACGCTCGGCACGCCCACGCCGGACTACCCGTACCCGCAGGAATGGCTCGACGAGATGCGCGCCTGGTCGAGCCACAACATCGCGTTCGGAGCCCGCCCCGGGGTGCTCTGGATCGGCACCCCCACCGGGGCCCTCGTCGAACTCGACATCGAGGCCGAGCAGGCCGCCGGACACGAGCTGTTCGCCGGCACACCGGTGTCCGCGTTGGGCCGCACGCCGACCGGCGATCTCGTCGTCGCGAGCGGCGAAGGCGAGCTCGCGCTCGTGTCCGTGAACGCCGACCCCGCCCAGGCCGAGGCCCTCGGTGACGACACGGCGCGGGCCGCGGTCGCCGCGTTCCTGGAGTCGTCGTCCGAGGTTCCGGACGACGGTGACCTGTGGGCCCATGTCGTCATGACCGACGGGGACCGCAGCTGGGACGCGGACGACACGACGACGGTCACCACGGCATCCGCGACGGATCCGACCTGGCTGCGGCTTCAGGCAGCGGTCAACACCGCCCGCGACCAGGACATATAGGGGACGCCGTCCGGAGGGTGCCGCCGTCGGCGCGGGCCAGGAGCCGCAGGCGCCCACGGCCGGGGCCGCCGAGGGGTCGGCGGCACGCTGCCCCGTACCCAGGCTCTCGCCTCCCGTACGTGAACTCGTCCAGGAACGCGGGAAGCCCCGTCGGGCCAGGGTGACTCGTCGAGTCCCCTGCCCCGACGGAGCCTGGCCGGCCGGGCGGCGGGTCACCGGCGCCCGGCCGAGGCCGGTGCCGGGTACGGCGCTCCCCGGCTCAGCCGAAGTTCACGTCGCTGCACCACATGTAAGCCTGGTCGAGGTGCGAGGCCTGCCAGATCACGAACAGGATGTGGTGTCCGCTGTAGCCGGACGTCTGGACGGGGAACGTGATGTCCCCCGCGGGGGCGTAGCGGCCGGTCTGTGTGATGAAGTCGAGGTTGCCCCAGCCCAGCGTCTGCGTCTTGGGGTCGTAGCCCTGCTTGCTCACATAGACCTTGAAGTAGTCGGCACCGTGGGACGCCTGGTCGCGCAGGTGGACCGAGAAGTTGTTGCCGATGGTGGTGGTCTTCCACTGCCCGGGCTTGTCCAGGCCGGCATTCCTCGACAGGTTGTTGCTGCAGAGCGTCCCGTCGGGGGTCTTCGCCTGGAACTGGCCGCCGAGGCCGTCGCGGAGCGCGCTCATCCAGTTCCACATGGTGTCGGGGTTGGCCTGGAACGCCTGCCAGCACATGGGGTCCTGGGTCTGCATGGCCGGGTTCGTGTGGTCGTTGCCCCACGTCTTCCAGCACTGGTACGCGCGGGAGGCGGGTTTGACGATGGTGCCGTGCGCCTGGGCGGGGGCCGACCAGGTCAGTGCGCCGGCGACCACGGCGAGCAGCACGACGAGCACCTGGAGAGGCCGGCGGAGGGGCGACCGCGTACGCCCGCTTAACGGACTCTGTTGACGCATGGGGGAACTCCTTCCAGTTGTTGACTGTGGGAGCGCTCCCAACGCTAGGACTTCTGCATGAAATGTCAATGAAACAAACGCAGTTGCTCACAGAGACGGGGTGCTTCCGCCGGCCCGGCGACGGCAGGGAGTCCCGTCCGGTTCGATGTCGGATCAGCAGCCGCAGGTGCCCGCTATCGGGGCGGTCAGGGGGTCGGCGGCGCGCTGCTCCGTGCCCTCCCAGGTCTCGTACGCGAAGCCCTCCCGCGCCCAGTACTCGAATCCGCCGAGCATCTCCTTGACCCGGTAGCCGAGCTCGGCCAGGGCGAGGGCCGCGCGGGTGGCGCCGTCGCAGCCGGGTCCCCAGCAGTAGGTGACGACGGGCACCGCCGGGTCGAGCAGGGCGGCGGCTCGCTCCGGAATGAGCGCGGTGGGCAGGTGGACCGCGCCGGGGACGTGCCCCTGGTCCCAGGACTCGGTGGAACGGGAGTCGAGCAGGACGAATCCCGGGTCACCGCCGGCCGCGAGCGCGGCGGCGACGGCCGACACGTCGGCGTACAGGGCCAGCGAGGCGCGGAAGTGGGCGGCGGCCTCGGCGGGCGACGCGGGGGCGACCCGCAGGACGGGGTTGGCGGCGGGGGACGAGACGGGGCTCGGGGCGGTCGTGGTCATGGGTCAGGGCCTTTCGTGGTGACGGGGTGTGCGGACCCACCCGGTGAGCGGCTTGAGCTGCTTGAGCCGCTTTCGACACCTCGAAACTACGGGGCGTGACCGGCGCACTGAAGGTGTCATCCACGGTCTCCGGCTGTTCCGGCAGGGGAATCCGTGTTACTTCTCGGCCATGACCGTGTTTTCCCCTGACGCCCTCGACTGGCGCATCCTCGACATCCTCCAGCACGACGGCCGGGCCAGCTTCGCCGACCTCGCGCGCACCGTCTCCATGTCGGCGAGCGCGGTCACCGAGCGCGTACGCCGGCTGGAGGAGGCGGGGATCATCAGCGGTTACGCGGCGGTCGTCGACCCGGAGAAGGTCGGGCTGACGATCATGGCGTTCGTCCGGCTGCGCTACCCGAACAGCAACTACAAGCCCTTCCACGACCTGGTCAAGCCGATGCCGGAGATCCTCGAAGCCCATCATGTGACCGGCGACGACTGCTTCGTCATCAAGGTCGCCGCCCGCTCCATGCGCCACCTGGAGGAGATCACGGGCCGGATCGGCGGCCTCGGCTCCGTCACGACCAGCGTCGTCTACTCCTCCCCGCTCCCCCGGCGCCCGGTCAGTCGTTGATGGCCTCGACGCCCTCGGCCTTGAGCTTCGCGAGATTGTCCCGCATGTTCTGAAGGACCTCGGGCGGGTGTCCCTGCCACTTCCGGACCTCCGCGACGACGCGCAGGGGCAGGCGCGTGCGGTAGGACCGGGTCGGGTTGCCGGGGAACCGCGTGTCCGTCAGGTTCGGGTCGTCCTCGAAGAAGCCGGTGGGTTCGACGAGGTAGATCCGCTGGTCCTCGTCCACTCCGACGGCCAGCTCGGCTCCCCAGACGGCGGCGTCCAGGGTGGCGGTCATGTAGACGAAGTTCGCCTTGTAGCCCTTGCCGAAGTTGGAGCCGAAGCCCGGCTCCAGGAGGGCGCCGACGGCGAGGTCGGCCTTCGTGCCGTGGAAGAAGGGGCCGGGATCGTCGCTGCCCCACCGGACCGGTTCGTTCACCCTGCGCTTCCTGGGAGAGTCGAATGGATCCGGGCCACGCTATCGGAGGGGCCCGCCCGGGGCGGGGTATCCGGCGAACGCGGGCCGGCAACCCCGTACGACGCACCGCGCCCCCACCCCGTAGAGGGGCGAGGGCGCGGCTGCTGTGCGGGTGTCAGGCCTTCGCTGGGGCGGGCCTTGGGGATGTCAGGCGTGGTGGGAGCCGGTCGTGGCCTTGGCGCGGTCGTAGCCGCCGCCGTAGTCAGGGCACTCGCCGTACTCCTTGCACGGCGGGGTGGGCTTGCCCTTCATGATCACGGTGATGGTGGCGCGGGCCGGGCGCGAGGGTGGTCTCGTCACAGGTGACCTGGGAGACCAGGTCGTCGGCGACGGTGATGTCGGTCAGGGTGGTGGTGCCGGTGTTGGTGTTGGTGACCGTGTAGACGTACGTGACCTGGTCGCCGACCTCGAACGGCCCCTGCGTCTCCGCCCGCTTCGCCAGCGACAGCGACGACTCGGCCGGCGGGACGACGGTGACGGGCACGTCGGTGGTGCAGGTGCCGGTGGTGGCACAGGTGCCGCTGGTCCCCGGGGTGACGGCGTTGCGCAGGTGCCGGTCGCCGGTGTCCGGGTCGTTGACGGTGACGCTGTACGTGAGGGTGACCGTGGCCCCGACAGCGAGCGGACCCGACCAGCTCAGCGTGTCCCCGTGACGGTCGCACCGCCCGTGGCGTCGTTGCTGTACGTCGCGTCGTCCAGCACACCCGACAAGTCGTCCGTGAACGAGGCCGGATCGGCAGCGGTGAACGCGGTGGTGCCCGTGCTCGTGACGGTCACCGTGTAGGTGACCTTGCCGCCCAGGCGGCGACGGGGATCGTGGTGATGCAGGCGTCGGCCGTGGTGCAGGTGCCGGTGGGGCCGGGGACGACGTCGTTGCGCAGGACGTGGTTGCCCTGGTCGGGGCCGTTGACGACGACCGTGTACGTGACCGTGTGGGTCGCGCCGGCGGCCAGCGGGCCGGACCAGGAGACGCCGCCGTCGAGCAGCTGGGCGCCGCCCGTCAGGGAGGCCGGGTCCACCTTGGCGTCGTCGGTGACATCGCTCAGGTCGTCCGTGAAGGTCGCCGGATTGTCGACGGTGTAGTCCACGGTGCCGTTGTTGGTGACGGTGACCGTGTACGTGACGCTGTCACCGGAGCCCACGAAGCCGTCGGGTCCGACGGACGCGGTCTTGGAGACGGTGAAGGACGGCTCGACCTGCCCCGCCGGGCAGGCCGTGGAGTGGGCCGTGTCGTTGCCCTGGTCGGGGTCGTCCTCGTTGCCGACCACCTGCGCCGTGTTGTCGATCCCGTCGGCGACGCAGTCGGTGCCGGGCGTGGCCGGGGCGGTGCCGGTGATGGTGATCTCCGGGGCGTCGGCCCCGTCGGCGAGCGCGGCGCCGGTGCACTGCACGAGGTTCCGGCCGCCCTGGGTGACGATGGCGCAGCCGGGCGTCGTGGTCTGGGGGTTGCTCAGGTTGTCCGGCAGAGTGTCCGTGACGA
Organism: Streptomyces laurentii; assembly: GCF_040635425.1. Classification (NCBI taxonomy): domain Bacteria; kingdom Bacillati; phylum Actinomycetota; class Actinomycetes; order Kitasatosporales; family Streptomycetaceae; genus Streptomyces; species Streptomyces laurentii. Next base: position 19,795 of record NZ_JBEYHT010000002.1, read on the forward strand.
TGTAGCCGGAGGAGTTGCCAGGGCCGTTGTTGTGGATCCGCAGGGTGTACGTGATCGTGTCGCCCGGCGCCCAGGTCGACGGCCCTTCCTTGGTGATCGCGAGGTCGGCGGGCTCGCCGGGGACGGACGCTCCGTCGTTCTGTGTGTTCGCCGGGCCCCTGGTCGAGGAGAGGATGGTGGCCGTGGGGGTGGCGGACGTCGGGTTGTTGATGCGGAGCTGGTAGACGGTGCCGGTGACGTTGTTCGAGATGCCGATGTTGCCGTTGCCGTAGACCCACTGGGCCCCGTACGGGTTCGCGGGGAGCCCGGGCAGGGCGACCACGAGGACGGTGCCGGTGGCGGGGTCGATGCGGTAGAGCTGGTGGCCCTCTCCGTACACGCCCCAGATGTAGCCGTCCTTCCAGACGATGTCGGACAGGTTCGGGACGTTGGAGGAGAGCGCGATCCGGTGCGAGGTGTGGGTGGGGACGTCGACGGCGTACAGGCTGTTGTCGGTCGTGGACTGGCGGACGTAGAGCGTGTCCGCGGTGGGTCCGTCGCCGAAGGTGCCCTGGTTGTAGCTGAAGGTGCCGCTGGAGGGCAGGCCGACCTGGCCGGTGTTGGTGGCGACGCCGCCCTGGCCGATACGGGCGAGGCCGTCGTTGTTGTTGATGGCGTGGAGGTACCGGTCCGCGGCGCGGAAGCCCATGGCGTTGTGGCCGAAGGTGGCGGTGCCCTCCCGGACGAAGGTGACCTGGCCCGTGCCCTGGACGGCCTCGTAGAGGGTGGTCGGTTCACCGGGCGCCGGTCCCTGGGCCACGAAGACCAGGCCGGGCCCCCCGGGGAAGGGGTCACCGGCCGCGGCATACGCCTGTTGCTGTCCTGGCAGCATCAGGCACGCGGTCATCAGCCCCGCGACCCCCCGCTAGACCCCACAAACGGCGCAACACCCCGTTTCGCTCCTTTGATTGGCGGCGTCCCTGACGACGATCACGGGATGTCAATGCCATAAAAGCGGCAAAACGACCACCGCTGCCCGGTCACGCTTCCTTGACACGCCCGGGAGTGGCTCGCTGTCAGCCATATGCCCGATCACCTGGAGGTGGGCGCGTCCCACGGGGCCGCCGGGGCTCGCCGAAGGCGCGTCAGCGGGACCAGACGTGGAGGGCGTTGTCGGCCCGGGACGTCGTGTACCAGGTGCCGTCGCCCAGGGCCGTGGGCGGGACCTCCACCGGGAAGGGGTAGCCGATCCGCTCGACGCGCGCCATCCGGGCCGTGTCGACGAGCCAGTGCCGGAGGTCGCCGTGCTCGTCGTCGCTCTCGACCGATCCGAAGACGGCGGTGTCCTCGTCGACGAAGCCTCCCGCGTAGTCGAAGTACGCCGGGTCCGCTTCCTCCTCGTCCTGCTCGTCCTCCCCCTCCTCCTCGTCCCTGGACTCGGGGGCTCGTGGCGGGATGGCGGACGCGTCGAGTGCCGCCGTCACCGCTCCATCGGCGAGCCGGCGGACGGCGAGTGTGTCCTGATCGTGGGTCACGGTGAGCAGGCGGTCGCCGCCGGGGCCGACGGCCAGCAGGACGAGGTCGTCGTCGCCGAGACGGTCGACGGTGAGGGCGCGCCCGTCGAAGCGCCCCCACCGCAGCGGGGAGCCGTCCTGGCCCTCGCCGATAGTCAGCCCCATGCGCGAGGGATCCGGGTGCGGTACATGGAACGAGCCGGCCGCCGCGGTGCCCGTCTCGGCGCGCGCGAGAACCGAGCCGTCCGCCGCGTCCAGGACGAGCCATTCCTCCTCGCCCGAGCCCGGTCCCTGGACGGGCGCGTCGCCCGCGAGGGGGCCGCGGACGTGCGCCCAGACGAGCGTGCCGTCGGCCGAGAAGCACGTGGAGCCGCTGGGCGCGTACCGGTGCGCGTGATCGTCCGCCGCGTACGAGGTGACCGCCCCGCCCTCCGGGCAAGGCGCCCAGCAGGCGTGGCCGAGTTCCCAGCGCACGGCCCCGGTCCGGTCGACGGCCCGCAGCCCGTGCGGCCCCGAGAAGACGGCCAGGGTGGCGCCGGGTGAGACGACCGCGTCCCCGCACCGGCGCGGCCAGGGCGCCGGGAAGCGGATCGGCTCGGCCGTGGCCGGTGCCGCCACCTGCCGCACGATCAGTTCCGTCTCCCCGCGCTGGACGAGCAGCCGGGCGGCCGGCCAGGGCGTCAGCCAGGGGGTGTCGTCCGCGCCGGTGAAGGGCAGCGGGGCGGCGAGGGTGGCCACGAGACGGGCGGGGTGCGGCACGGGGTCTCCGGGGAACGGGCGCGAGGCGGAGGGGCGGGCGGGGCGAGATGGGGCGGGGCAAGGCGTCCGGGACGTTACGACACGCCACCGACAGGGCGGGGCGCGGGTGGCGTGGTCTCCAGGAAGTCCGTCAGGGTCGCGGTGAAGCGGGCGGGATCGTCCAGCCACGGGTAGTGGCCCGCGCCGGACTGGACCGTGTGCGCGAGGTGCGAGGCGGCCGTGAACAGGGCGGCGAGCGACGCGACCGCCGACGGCGGGCTGTTGAGGTCATGCTCGCCCGCGAGCACCAGGACCGGGGCGGCAAGGCCGGCGAGGGCGGCGCGGGTGGCGTCCGGAGCGAAGGCGCCCTCGGTGCCGAAGCGGGCGACGGCCTCGGGGTTCGCGGGCCGGGCCGCGGCGTGATGGCGGCGGGCGGCGGCGTCCCAGCGGCCGTACCGGAAGGGGGTGACGGCCTCCCAGTCGGCGTCCGTGCCGGTGCCCGCGTTGACGGCTTCGAGGGCGGCGTACGCGGCGGGGAACCACGGCTCGTGCGCGCGGCGCCGCGCGAGCGCCAGGCGTTCCTCGACGGTGGTGTCGATGCCGACGGCGCGGGTGCCGGGAGTGACGAGGAGGAGCCGGCCGACGCGGTGCGGGTGGCGTGCGGCGTACTGGACGGCGACGTTGGCGCCCGCCGAATGGCCGAGCAGGTCGATCCGTTCGACCCCGAGGTGGGCGCGCAGCGTCTCGATGTCGTCGGCGAGCCGGTCGCAGCGGTACGAGGCGGGGTCGGCGGGCACGGCGGAACATCCGGTGCCGCGCGGGTCGGGCAGCAGCAGGGTGCGGTGGGCGGCGAGACCGCCCAGGTCGCCGAGGTAGCCGCAATCGGTGGGGCCACCGGGGACGCAGAGCAGTGGGGCGCCGGAACCGAGGGCGCGGAAGGCGAGCCGGGTGCCGTCGGGGGCGGTGAGGAAATCCGGGGTTGGTGAGGCCATCGAGGTCATAACCAGGTTGTACAACCTGGTTATGACCTCTGTCGAGCGCGTTGTATAACGGGGTGATGGCAGTGGAGGAGGGCAGCAGCGTGACGAGCACGCCGACGACACCGACGGGGGCGGCCGGGGCGGGGGCGCCCGGAGCGGGCACGACCGGAGCGGGCACGACCAAGGCGGGGGCGACCAAGGCGGGGGCGGCCGGGGCGGATCCGACGGAGGAGCAGCTCGCCGTCATGTTCGCCGGGCTGAACGAGGTCATCCGCGCGGGCGAGGAGATGCGCCGGCTGCGCGCGGAGATGATCCGGGTCCTGGCCGGCGCCGGCTGGACCCAGGACCGGCTCGCCCGGCTCGCCGGGATGAGCCAGCCGGCCGTCTCCAAGCAGGTGACGGGATCCCACGGCGCGGCGGACACGGGCGGGCTGGCGCTCGACCAGGAGGACGCGCCCTGGCTCGAAGGGCGCCTGTGGGGCCTCGCGGAGGCGATCGCCGAGGAGGTCGCCGAGTCCGGCGAGTCCACCGGATCCGCGGGCGGCGGCACGGCCCGGTCCGCGCGCCTGACCCAGGCCCTGGCGCGCGGCCGCAAACGCTTCACCGAACGGAACGTGGACGCGCTGCGCCGCCTCGTCGAGGAGGACCTCCGCACCCACCGGGCCGCCCTGGGCCCCCGTCACCAGGAGGCGCGGGAGGCGTACGACCGGATCGCCCGCGCCCTCGACACGGGCGGGGCGGCCGGCCCGTACACCGAGGGCACCGCACCCGCCCGCCGGACCCTCGCCCGCCAGGTCCAGCGGATGCGGCTGCGGCAGGCGTGACCGCGGCGCGCGCGGCGGGGCCCTGACGCGGAGCCGCACCCCACCGCCCGCCCCCCTACTCCGTACGGAAGCGGAGCGATTGCCGCCGACCGCCCCGAAGGCGACCATCGAGGCATGTTCAGCGGCGCGCATATGGTCATCTACACCCGGGACGCGGAGGCGGACCGCGACTTCCTCAAGGACGTCGTCGGCTTCGACCATGTCGACGCGGGGCGCGGCTGGCTCATCTTCCGGTTGCCGCCGGCCGAGATCGCGGTCCACCCCACCGACGGTGAACCGTGGCACGAGATCTACCTGATGTGCGAGGACATCGCGCAGACCCTCGGCACCCTGGAGGACCGGGGCGCGGAGATCTCACGGCCTGTCACCGACCAGCGCTGGGGCCTCGTCGCGGCCGTGCGGCTGCCGAGTGGTACCGAACTGCCCCTCTATGAACCCCGTCACCCCATTGCCCACACTCCGTCACCCTGACAGATCACCCCACCGCGCGCACCATCTCATATCTGAGATACCGTGACGCCATGACCGACGATTACCTCGAGCGCATCGGCAAGCTCATCCGTGACGCCCGTCAGCACCGCGGCTGGACCCAGACCCAGCTCGCCGAAGCCCTCGGCACCAGTCAGAGCGCCGTGAACCGGATCGAACGCGGCAACCAGAACATCAGCCTTGAGATGATCGCCCGCATCGGCGAGGCCCTCGACAGCGAGATCGTCGCTCTCGGTTACGCCGGCCCGATGCACCTGCGCGTGGTGGGCCGCCGCCGGCTCTCCGGCGCCATCGACGTCAAGACCAGCAAGAACGCCTGTGTCGCGCTGCTGTGCGCCACGCTGCTCAACAAGGGCCGTACGGTGCTGCGCCGGGTCGCGCGCATCGAGGAGGTCTTCCGGCTCCTCGAGGTCCTCAACTCCATCGGCGTCCGCACCCGCTGGATCAACGACGGCGTCGACCTGGAGATCGTGCCGCCCGCCGAGCTCGACATGGAGTCGATCGACGCGGAGGCGGCCATCCGCACCCGTTCCATCATCATGTTCCTCGGTCCGCTGCTGCACCGCATGGACCGCTTCAAGCTGCCGTACGCCGGCGGCTGCGACCTCGGCACGCGCACGATCGAGCCGCACATGATCGCGCTGCGCCGCTTCGGCCTCGACATCACCGCCACCGAGGGCCTGTACCACGCCCAGGTCGAGCCGGGCGTCTCCCCCGACCGCCCGATCGTCCTGACCGAGCGCGGCGACACGGTGACCGAGAACGCCCTGCTCGCGGCCGCCCGCCACGACGGCGTCACGGTCATCCGCAACGCCTCGTCCAACTACATGGTCCAGGACCTGTGCTTCTTCCTGGAGGCGCTGGGCGTACGGATCGACGGCCTCGGCACCACCACCCTCACCGTCCACGGCGTCCCGCAGATCGACGTCGACGTCGACTACTCCCCCTCCGAGGACCCGGTCGAGGCGATGAGCCTGCTGGCCGCGGCCGTCGTCACCGAGTCGGAGCTGACGATCCGCCGGGTGCCGATCGAGTTCATGGAGATCGAGCTCGCGGTCCTGGAGGAGATGGGCCTCGACCACGACCGCTCCGCCGAGTACGCCGCCGACAACGGCCGCACCCGGCTGGTCGACCTGACGGTCCGCCCCTCCAAGCTGGAGGCGCCGATCGACAAGATCCACCCGATGCCGTTCCCCGGCCTCAACATCGACAACGTGCCCTTCTTCGCGGCCATCGCGGCCACGGCGCAGGGCAAGACCCTCATCCACGACTGGGTCTACGACAACCGCGCCATCTACCTCACCGACCTCAACCGCCTCGGCGGCCGCCTCCAGCTCCTGGACCCGCACCGCGTCCTGGTCGAGGGCCCCACCCGCTGGCGCGCCGCCGAGATGATGTGCCCGCCGGCCCTGCGCCCGGCCGTGGTCGTCCTGCTCGCGATGATGGCCGCCGAGGGCACCTCGGTGCTGCGCAACGTCTACGTCATCAACCGGGGCTACGAGGACCTCGCGGAGCGCCTCAACTCGGTGGGCGCGCAGATCGAGATCTTCCGCGACATCTAGCCCGTGTAGCCCGTGCGGGCCCTCCCCCTCACCCCCTCATGCACCGACCCCCTCCCGGGGCCGCGCGAAGCGGCTCCGGAAGGGGGCCGAGGGGGCTGGTGTGCCGGGCGGGGTCAGACCTGGCAGCCGCCGGCCGCCAGGGCCTCCTTGACCTCCTGGGCCACGCGGATCGCGTCCTCGGGGTTGTTCACGACGTCGGTGCAGTTCATGTCGATGACCAGGACCTCGCTGGCCGAGTAGTGCTTGTGCACCCAGTCGTCGTAGCCGGACCACAGCGTCCGGTAGTACTCGACCAGGCTCTCGTCCTGCTCGAAGTCGCGGCCCCGCAGACCGATCCGGTGCATCACCGTCTCGAAGTCCGCCTTGAGGTAGACCATCAGGTCGGGCGCCTTGCGGTACGGCAGGCCGTCGATCTCGCGCATCATCTCGTCGAGCAGCCCCTCGTACACCTGCATCTCGAGGGTGCTGATCCGCCCCAGGTCGTGGTTGACCTTGGCGAAGTACCAGTCCTCGTAGATGGACCGGTCGAGGACGTTGTTGCCCTCCTTGTACGCGTCCTTGATCGCGGCGAACCGCGTCTGCAGGAAGTAGAGCTGGAGGAGGAAGGGGTAGCGCTTGGCCTGGATCTCCTCGGGGCTCGCCGTGTAGAAGAGCGGAAGGATCGGGTTGTCTTCGACGCTCTCGTAGAAGACCTCGCTGCCCAACGACTCGGCCAGCAGTTCGGCCACGCTCGTCTTGCCGATTCCGATCATGCCACCGACGCAGATCACTGGCATACCTCACTTCTCCCTGGGGTCTTCTGAATCACGGGCGGGTGGACCGGGTTCCCCGCTCCGCTGGAAGACGTGCCGGCGCGACGTGCCGGTATGACGTCGGTTCCCCCGGGATCTGCATGATCAGCGGCGTACGGTCCCCTCCGGACCAAGGCCCCGACGCGCGCGCTCCTCGACCGGCAGGACCCCCCGCCGGTTCCGCGGTTGCCACGCAAGCGACGAGCCACTGCCTCGTGGCCGCCTTGAAGCATAAATCACGATCCGCTTTGCTCTGGCCAGGGCCTCGGGGCCACGGGCCGCTGTGCGCGCGGCTCGTGGCTTCCCGGTGCTCGGCCCGTGGCTCTTCGGGACTCGGCCCGGCATGACGGCGCTCGGACCGGTGTTCCGTGCTCGGACCGGTGTTCCGCGCTCAGCCCGGCATTCCGCGCTCGGCCAGGCCGCTCTCGTACGCGATGACGACCAGCTGTGCGCGGTCGCGGGCGGTCAGTTTGGCGAGCAGGCTGCTCACGTGGGTCTTGACCGTCGGCAGGCTGATCACCAGCCGGGCGGAGATCTCGGCGTTCGACAGTCCGTTCGCGATCAGGACGAGCACCTCCTGCTCCCGCTTGGTGAGGCCGATCAGGCGGGGTGCGGGACGGTTCGTCTCGCCGCCGTGGGAGAGGTCCGCCAGGAGGCGGCGCGTGACCGTCGGCGCCAGCACACCGTCACCGTCGGCGACGATCCGGATGCCCGCCACCAGCTCCGCCGGCGAGGCGTCCTTCAGGAGGAAGCCGCTCGCGCCCGCCCGCAGGGCCGGGTAGACGTAGTCGTCCATGTCGAACATGGTGAGGGCGAGGACCCGCACACCGGACATGGTCGCGTCCGAGCGGATGTGCCGGGTGGCGGCCACGCCGTCCATGCCGGGCATGCGCAGGTCCATCAGGACGACGTCCGGCTTCAGCTCCCTGGCCAGCTCCACCGCCGCCGCGCCGTCGCCCGCCTCGCCGACCGTCCGCATTCCCGGCGTCGCGTCGACGAGGAGCCGGAAGCTCCCGCGCAGCAGGGCCTGATCGTCCGCGATCAGTACCCGGACCGTCTCGGCCATTCCGGTTTCCTCGCGTATCGGTCGTCGGGCCACCGGGTCGCCGGTGTCCGCTCATTCAACCCCACCGGCCTTGCCGGTCAGGAGTGTTCAGGCCGCCCGCAGTCCGTCACGCGTCCCAGCGGCGGTGCCGCAGCCAGCCCGCGAGCAGCGCGGCCGCGGTCCAGGCGAGGAGTACGAGGAAGCCGGTGTACGCCTCGTCCGAGCCGACGGCCACCATCCGGGCGCCGGCCCGGTCCGGGAAGTACCGCGCCATCTCCTTGGTCGCTCCGATGACGGAGAGGATCTGAGAGCCGGCGAGCACGGTCGGGAGCAGCACCGCCAGGGGGACGACGGCGCTGCGGCTCGCCGCGGCCACACCCGCCGCGAACAGGCTCATCAACGTCAGATAGAGCACGGCACCGGCCAACGCGCGCGGGACACCGCTCGCGTCGATCGGGGCGCCGTGGCGTCCGAGGGCGAACTGGGTGACCAGGTAGCAGGCGACGGCGACGGGGACCGCGAGGGCCGCGGCGGCTCCGGCGATGACGGCGGTCTTCGCCCCGTAGAGCCGTCCGCGCCGGGGTACGGCGGTCAGCGAGACCCGCATCATGCCCGAGGTGTACTCGCCGGCGAACACCAGCACGCCGAACACGATGAGCGCGAGCTGGCCGTAGAGGAGGCCGTCCAGACCGGCCTGTTCGGGGGTGAAGTCGGGGCGGAGGCCGGGGTGGTCGGATTCGATCGCGCCCTTCGCCGACCAGCCGTTGAGGGCCGAGACGAGAATGCTGAAGGGGACGAAGAACAGCAGCGCGGTACGGGTGCCGCGGATGCCGCGTACTTTGGTGAACTCGGCCCGGATGGCCGCGACGGTCTCAGACATGGCCGTTCTCCCTTTCCTCGCCGACGAGTTCGAGGAAGGTGTCCTCAAGTGAGGCCGTGTGGGTGCTCAGTTCGTCGAGCAGGACGCCGTGGGCGGCGGCGAGCCGGCTGATCTCGGCCGCCAGGAGGCCGACGACCTCCAAGCCGCCGTCGGGGGTGGATATCGGCGAGGCTCCCCCGCGTTCCAGCTCGCGCGCGAGCAGTCCGGGGTCGGAGGGCCGCACGCGGACGCGGGTCCGGCCGTGGCGCCGGATGAAGTCCGCCATGCCGGTGTCCGCGAGCAGCCGTCCGCGGTGGATGACCAGCACATGGTCGGCCACCAGGGACATCTCGGTCATGAGATGGCTGGAGACCAGGACGGTCCGGCCGTCGGCGGCCATCCGTCCCAGCAGGTCGCGCAGCCACCGGATGCCTTCCGGGTCGAGACCGTTGACCGGCTCGTCGAGCACCAGCACGGCCGGGTCGCCGAGCAGCGCGGCGGCCAGGCCGAGCCGCTGGGCCATCCCGAGGGAGTAGGTGCCGATCCGCCGGCGGGCCGCGTCCGTCAGACCGACGGTCTCCAGCACCTCGCCGACCCGCTTCCGGGCGACGCGGTTGCTCCGCGCGATCCACAGCAGGTGGTCGGCGCCGGTCAGGCCGCGGTGCGGGGCCGAGGTCTCCAGGAGGGCGCCGACCCGCCGGGCCGGGTACCGCAGATCACGGTAGGCACGGCCGTCGATGCTCACGGATCCGGCGTCCGGCCGGGTGAGGCCGAGCATCAGGCGCATCGTGGTCGACTTGCCGGCTCCGTTGGGGCCCAGGAATCCGGTGACGGCTCCCGGCCGCACCGTGAAGGTGAGATCGTCCACGACGGCTCGCCGCCGGTACCGCTTGGTCAGGTTCACGACGTTGATCACACGGCGATTCTTGCCGGGCGTGCACGGCGGCCACATCGGTCCCGCGTCGGGATCGCCACGCGAACTCCGCGCCTCGAAGCCCTACTTGCGGATGAGTCCGGCTCAGTACGGCAGCGTCGCCAGGACCCGGAAGCCGCCGCCCGGCCGCGGTCCCGCGCTGAGGGTGCCGCCGTGGGCCGCGACCCGTTCCCGCATCCCGACCAGGCCCATTCCGCCGCCGGACACGACCGGGCGGGGGCCCGGTCCGGGACCGTCGTCGGTGATGTCGATCGTGAGCCTGCCGCCCTCGGCGGTGATCGACACGTGGCAACGGGCCGGCCCGGCATGCTTGATGACGTTGGTCAGCGCCTCCTGGACGATCCGGTACGCGGACAGCGCGACCCCGTCGGGCGGCTCCTCCGCGCACCGGGACCGCAGCTCGACGCGCGCGCCCGCGGTCTCGGCCGTACGGACGAGAACGGGCAGGTCCGCCAGGCCGGGCACCGGCCGGAGGTCCCGGTCTTCGCCCGCCTGCTCCTGGCGCAGGGCGGTGAGGGTGGCCCGCATGTCGCGCAGAGCCCGGCGGCTGACGTCCTCGATCGTCCTCAGGGCTTCCCGTGCCTCCTCGGGGCGGGTGTCGACCACATGGTTGGCGACACCGGCCTTGACCGCGATCAGGCCCACGCTGTGGGTGACGACGTCGTGGATGTCCCGGGCGATACGCAGGCGTTCCTCCGTCTTCGCCTGTTCGGCCGCCCGTGATAGGGCGTGCCGGAACCGCTCCCGCCGCTCGCCGACGGCCGCACCCGCCGCCCAGGTGGCGCCGAGGACGAGCAGCCCGACCAGGATCTGCACGGCCCGGGTCCCGCCCGGGTAGCCCCGCCCGCCCGTCAGCGTGAGGAGGGCGGCACCCGCCGCGCACAGCCCGGCCAGGAGCATCGACGACAGCTCCGGCCTCCGGGTCCGCGTCGTCGCCACCGTGTACACGGCGTAGGCGGCGGCGAGCAGCGGAGCCGGTCCGGCGCCGACGGCGAGGGCCGCACCCGCGGCGGCCAGGACGAACCCGAAGACCGGTACGGGCCACCGGCGCCGGACGGCCAGGGGCAGCGCGGCGCACAGTGCGAGCAGCCAGACGACACCGTCACCCGGTCCGCCGGCGGCGGCCGGCCGCAGGACGGAGACCTGCGGCAACAGCGTGAACCCCGCGGCCGCCAGCGCGTCGAGGGCGATCAGACGACGGTGCGGCGCATCAATCATCCCTGGAACGTAGGCGCTTGGCGCGCGGGGCGTCCAACGGGTCACCGCCCGGGCCGGGGCGGGTGCGCAGGCGGAAGGTGCGGCGGTAGGTGTCGGGCGGGACACCGACCGTACGGTTGAAGTGGCGGCGCAGTGTGGTGGCGGTGCCCATGCCGGTGGCCGCCGCGATGGTGTCGACGCTGTCGTCGGTGGCCTCCAGCAACTCCTGGGCGTAGCGGATCCGTTGGGTGAGCAGCCATTGCAACGGGGTGGTGCCGGTGACCGACTTGAAGTGGCGGCCCAGATGGCGGGAGCTCATCCGCGCCCGCCGGGCCAGGTCCTCCACGGTCAGCGGCTGGTCGAGCCGTTCCCTCACCCAGGGGAACAGGTCGGCGAGCGGATGCCGGTCCGGGGCGGGTACCGGGGTGGTGACGAACTGGGCCTGGCCGCCGTCGCGATGGGGCGGCACGACCAGCCGGCGGGCGACGGCGTTGGCGACCGACGCGCCGTGGTCCAGGCGGACGAGATGCAGGCACAGGTCCATGGCGGCGGCCTTGCCGGCGGAGGTGAGAACGCTGCCGTTGTCGACGTAGAGGACGTCCGGGTCCACCGTCACCCGGGGGTAGCGGTCGGCGAGGACCCGCGTGTGCGCCCAGTGCGTGGTCGCCCGCAGCCCGTCCAGCAGGCCGGCGGCGGCCAGCACGAACACGCCGGTGCACAGGGAGGCCACCCGTGCGCCCGCCTCGTGGGCCGCGCGCACCGCGTCCACCAGTTCGGCGGGCGGGTCCGCGTCGACGTCGGCCCAGCCCGGGACGATCACCGTGTCGGCGTACGGAAGCCGGTCGAGCCCGGCGTCGGGCTCCAGCCGGAAGCGGCCGGCCCGCACGCCGCCCGGGCCGCAGACGGCGAGGTCGTACCAGGGGCCCGGCACGGCGTCCGGGGCGGCGGCGAAGACCTCGTAGGCGAGGGACAGTTCGAAGTGCAGCATCCCGTCGGTGACGGCCAGCGCGACAGTGGTCACGTCCGGAATTGTACGGGTCATGTCGTTCCGGACACTCGTGCGGGCCGCCCGCGCCCGACAGGATTCCCGTGTCGAAGCACGACGGCACGACGGCACGACCGGGCATACGGCACACGAGAACGGGATGCGGGAGAATCATGGGATCGGGACGCAAGGTGGCGGTGTTCGGCGCGTACGGGCACACGGGGCGGTTCGTGGTGGCGGAGCTGCTGGACCGCGGGTTCGTCCCGGTGCTGTCCGGGCGCGACGCCGACAAGTTGAAGACGCTGGCGGAGTCCTCGGAGTCCCTTGCCGGGCCGGCCACCCGTCCGGCGTCGGCCGACGACCCGGCCGCGCTCGACCGCGCGCTGGCCGGCACGGCGGCCGTGGTCAACTGCGCCGGCCCCTTCGCCACGACGGCCGCCCCCGTGATCGAGGCGGCGCTGCGCGCCGGGATCCCGTACGTGGACGTGGCGGCCGAGATCGAGGCCAACGCCGACACGTTCGCGCGCTTCGCGGACCGCGCCCGGGCCTCGGGAGCGGTGATCGTCCCCGCGATGGCCTTCTACGGCGGCCTCGGCGATCTGCTGGCCACCGCGGCGATGGGGGACTGGACGACGGCCGACGAGGCCCACATCGCGTACGGGCTGAGCGGCTGGCACCCCACCGCCGGAACGCGGGCCGCGGGCGCGGTCTCCCATCAGCGGCGCGACGGCGGCCGGGTCCGCTACCGGAACGGACGGCTGGAGCACCACCGGGACGAACTGCCCACCCTGGACTGGCCGTTCCCCGATCCGATGGGCTCCCGGCCGGTCGTCGGGGAGTTCACGATGGCCGATGTCGTCACCCTGCCCAGCCATTTGGCCGTCCCCGACGTACGCACCTACATGTCGGTCGAGGCGGCCCGGGACCTGGCGGCCCCGGGCACACCCGAGCCCACCGCCGTGGACGCGCGCGGACGGTCCGCGCAGACCTTCCTCGTCGATGTCGTCGTACGGTCCGGCGGCGGCGAACGGCGGGCGACGGCGAGCGGCCAGGACATCTACGCCGTCACCGCGCCGCTCGTCGTGGAGGCGGTCGACCGCATCCTCGGCGGACGCACCAGGACGGTCGGCGTCGCCTCCGCCGGCGCGCTCTTCGACGCGCCCGACTTCCTCCGTGCCCTGTCGCCGCACATCACGCTGGAACCGCGCCTGTAGCGGGCGCGGCGCCCAGCACACCGTCTCCGCGGGACGGGCAGCGCACCGCCCGGCCCGCGCGGATCCCGCGATCAGCGCTTCATCAGGGCGAAGACTCCCCAGCCGAGGTATTCGCGCAGGTAGCGCGTGTAGCGGGCGGGCTCGGTGGTGAGCTCGGCCCGCACCTCGGGCGCCAGTTCGTCGTCCGGGTTCCGGTCGAGCCAGCGGCGGAGGTTCAGCCACTGGGCCGCGCGGTACCGGTCCCAGCTGTCCTGGTCGGCCAGCGTCATCTCGACGACGTCGTACCCGAGGCCGCCGAACCGCTCGATCAGTTCGGGCAGCGGCAGGAAGTCGGCCACGCGGGTGGCGTGGCAGGCCTCGGCGGTCTCCTGGTCCGGCGGGGTACGGCGCCAGTAGGGCTCGCCGATCAGCATCAGCCCGCCGGGGCGGAGGCTGCGGCCGAGCAGCTCGGCCGTCCCGGCGACGCCGTCGCCGATCCACGTCGCGCCGACGCAGGCGGCGAGATCGACCGGCCCGTCCGCGACATGGCCGGCGGCGTCGCCGTGGACGAACTCCACCCGGTCGGCGACGCCGAGTTCGACGGAGCGGGCCCGGGCCTGCTCGGTGAAGACCGTACTGATGTCCACGCCCGTGCCGGTGAAGCCCAGGTCGCGTGCCCAGGTGCACAGCATCTCGCCCGAGCCGCTGGCCAGGTCGAGAACCCGCGTACCGGGTTCCAGGTGGAGCGACCGGCCGAGGGCGGCGAGCTTGTCGGGAGTCAGCGGATTGTGGATGCGGTGGCTGCTCTCGCGGATGGTGAAGACGCGGGGAAGGTCCATGGTGGCTTCCTATCGGTCAGGCTCGGCGCATGCCGGAAGGAATGAGGGGCGCGTCGCGGACGCGCGAGGGCGCCGCGGGGCCGTGCCTCGTTCCACAACCTCGGCCGGCGCGCGGCACCCATGCCCTCCCATGCCCGCGATCCGGGTCACGCGCCGGACCGGCGGGGAAGTCCCTCCCGGAGACATCGGCGGCGCGGGTCAGGGCAGGCGGGAGTGCGGGGGCCGGGGGTCGTCGGCGGTGTCGTGGTCGCTGGAGACCAGCAGGAGGACGGTGGCGCGTCCGGTCCCCAGGGAGCGGAGCTTGTGGGGCGTGGTGGCCTTGAAGTAGACGCAGTCGCCGGGGTCCAGCGTGATGGTGCGGGACGGCAGGATCAGTTCGGCACGCCCCTCGTGGACGAAGACGAACTCCTCGCCGGGGTGGTCCCGGAAGGGGACGGGGCCCGCGTCGAGCGGCGGGTAGAGCATGAACGGGGTCATGCCCTTGGCCCCGGCGTCGAGCGCCATGCCCTCGTAGCGGGTGCCGGGCTCGTCCGGGGCGGTCAGGGCCCGGCGTTCCGCGGCCCGGGTGACGGTGACCTCGTCCAGGTCGTCGGCGTCGGCGAAGAGGCTGTCCAGGGAGACGTCGAGGGCCTTCGCGAGCTTGGCGCACACGGCGATCGAGGGCACGCTCTGGCCGCGTTCGACCTTCGACAGATAGCTCTTGGTGATGCCGGACCGTTCGGCCAGCGCCTCCAGGGTCAGCAGCCGTTCCTTGCGCAGCCGGCGTACCCGGTTGATCACGGGCGTCTCCCTCTTCCTGGCCTCTCGGCCGACGGGGTGCGCGGTACGGCGCGGAGCACCCGCCCCTCGATGACACCTCGTGTCCTCTGGTGCGCCATGCTACGGCGCGACATCGGCGGCACCGCCCGCGGGGCGCCGCCGAGTGGGCCGTACGACACTCTTGCGGTAGGAAACCTTGTGTCCTAACGTGAACACAGTTTCCTCAGGGGCCACGGCCCCGCACGGCAGGCCTCGCCCCTCGGGCGGGCCGGAACGGAGTGGCAGATGGCGAAGACCCTGCACGACGCGAAAAGCGTGCTCGTCGACCGTGCCGAACGGCAGATGGACCGGCACTTCGGCGACTCGGCCCTGACCACGCGCCAGAAACTGGCGCTCACCTGCCGGATCGCCTACGACGGCGGCCACGACTCGGGGCTCGCCGGGCAGATCAGCTCCCGCGGGCAGGAGCCGGGCACCTACTACACCCAGCGCCTGGGACTGGGCTTCGACGAGATCACCGAGGACAACCTCCTGCTGGTGAACGAGGACCTGGAGGTCCTGGAGGGGGACGGCATGCCCAACCCCGCCAACCGCTTCCACTCCTGGATCTACCGGGAGCGCCCCGATGTGAACTGCATCATCCACACGCACCCGCTGCACGCGGCCGCGCTCGCCATGCTCGAAGTACCGCTGATGGTCTCGCACATGGACACCACGCCGCTGTATGACGACTGCGCCTTCCTCAAGGAGTGGCCGGGCGTGCCCGTGGGCAACGAGGAAGGCGAGATCATCTCCGCCGCCCTCGGCGACAAGCGGGCCATCCTGCTGGCCCACCACGGCCAGCTGGTCACGGGCGCCACGGTCGAGGAGGCGTGCACCCTGGCGCTCCTCATCGAGCGGGCCGCCCGGCTGCAGCTGCTCGCGATGGCGGCGGGCACCATCCAGCCCCTGGACCCGAAGCTCGCCCGCGAGGCCCACGACTGGACCTCCACCGACCGGCGCAGCAAGGCCAACTTCGCGTACTACGCCCGCAAGGCGCTGCGCGGCCACCCCGACTGTGTGAACGGGAAGGTGGAGCTCTGATGGCCGGCCCCGTGCTCGCGGGCGTCATCGCCTACCCGGTCACTCCCTTCGACGCCCACACCGGCGCGGTCGACCTGCCCGCGCTGCGCGCGCTCACCGGCGATCTGGTCGCCGCCGGCAGCCACGCCGTCGCGCCGCTGGGCAGCACCGGCGAGAGCGCCTATCTGACCGACCCGGAGTGGGACGCGGTCTGCGAGACCACCCTGGACACGGTGGCCGGACGGGTGCCGACGCTGGTCGGCGTCTCCCACTGGAGCACCGAGGGGACGGTTCGCCGCGCCCGCGTGGCCGCCCGCCACGGCGCCACCGCGCTCATGGTGCTGCCCCAGGTGTACTGGAAGCTGACCGAGGCCGAACTCGTCCGGCACTACACCGAGGTGGCCCGCGCCACCGACCTGCCGATGATGCTTTACAACAACCCCGGCACCAGCGGCGTCGACCTGCCGCCGGAGACGGTGGTCGCGCTCGCCCGCAAGGTGCCGAGCCTCACCATGGTCAAGGAGAGTTCGGGCGAGCCGGCCCGCTTCCGCGCGATCCGCGAGCTGTCCGACGGCGCGCTGTCGGTCTACAACGGCAGCAACCCGCTCGCCCTGGAGGCCTTCCGCGCCGGGGCCGCGGGCTGGTGCACGGCCGCCCCCTGTCTCGTACCGCGGCGGGTGCTGGAGCTCCACGCCGCGGTCGCCGGCGGCCACGACGACCGCGCGGACGCGCTCCTTGGCGAGCTGCTGCCGTTCCTGCGGTTCCTCGTCCGCCACGGCCTCCCCCGGACGGTCAAGGCGGGCCTGGAGATCCAGAACCGCCCGGCCGGACCCCCGCGGCCGCCCCTGCTGCCGCTGCCCGACGACGAGACACGGCAGCTCGAAAAGCTGCTCACCCGGCTCCTGGACGACGGGGTCGCGCCGCCCGCCGCCGTCTGACCGGGCGCGCCCGGAACCGTCACCCGGATACCGGATACCGGCCGGGGTCAGCCCGGGCGCTTCCCGTCGCCCTTCAGGCGTTCGAGGTCCGAGGGGCGGACCCGGATGACGAGGAGCGCGATGGTCAGGGCGACGAGGGCGAAGGCCGCGGCCACCATGAAGCCGGCGGTGACGCCGCTGGTGAGGACCTCGTCGCTCCAGGGCTTGGGGAGCATGCGGGTCCGCGCGAACTCGGTCTTCGCCAGGACCCCCGCGTGCTGCAGGAAGGCGGGTACCTGCTTCTCCGCCTCCGTACGGCTGACCGCGCCGAAGACCGTGACGAGGATGGACAGGCCGAGCGAACCGCCCACCTGCTGCGTCGTGTTGAGCAGTCCGGACGCGGCGCCCGCCTCCTGTGGGGCGACGTTCGACAGGGCCGTCAGGGTCAGCGAGACGAACATCATGCCCATGCCCGAGCCCAGGACCAGCATCGGCCCGAAGATGCTGCCCAGATAGGTGGAGTGGACCTCGACCCGCGTCAGCCAGGACAGTCCGATCGCCAGGCAGATCGAGCCGAGCACCATGAACAGCTTCGGCCCGAAGCGGGGCAGCAGCCGGGAGGTGACCCCGGCCAGGATCGCGATCACCACGCTCACCGGCAGGAACGCGAGGCCGGCGCGCAGCGGGCTGAACTCCAGGACGTCCTGCACGAAGAGGGTCAGGAAGAAGAACATGCCGAAGATGGACGCCGACAGGCACAGCATGATGCCGTAGGTGCCGGACCGGTTGCGGTCGGCGAACATGTGCAGCGGGGTGATCGGCTGCCGGGACCGCCGTTCGATGAGGACGAACGACGTCAGCAGGACGACGGCGACGACGAACGAGCCGATGGTGTACGGATCCCGCCAGCCCTCCCGCGCGGCGCGGATGAACCCGTACACCAGCGCCACCATGCCGAGGGTCGCGGTGAACGCGCCCGCGAGGTCGAAGTGGCCGGGGTGGCGGGCGGATTCCCTGACGTGGCGCGGGGTCAGGAAGGCGATCATCAGCGCGATCGGCACGTTCACGAAGAACACCCAGCGCCAGTCGAGCCATTCGACGAGGATGCCGCCGGCGAGCAGGCCGATCGCACCGCCGGCCGCCGAGACGCCCGCGAACACGCCGAAGGCCCGGTTGCGTTCGGGCCCTTCGTCGAAGGTGGTGGTGACCAGGGACAGCGCGGTCGGCGAGGCGATCGCCCCGCCGACGCCCTGGAGCGAGCGGGCGGCGAGCAACTGCCAGGATTCCTGGGCCAGTCCGCCGAGCAGCGAGGCGAGTCCGAAGAGCAGGACGCCGAAGATGAAGACCCGGCGGCGGCCCAGGATGTCACCGGTGCGGCCGCCGAGCAGCAGCAGACCGCCGAAGGTCAGCGTGTAGGCGTTGACCACCCAGGAGAGGTTGGTGGTGGAGAAGCCCAGGGCGCTCTGGATGTGCGGGAGAGCGATGTTCACGATGGTGATGTCGAGGACGACCATCAACTGGCAGGAGGCGATCACGAACAGGGCGATGCCCTTGCCGTGGCCGCCGCCACGGCCCCGCGCCACGCCGGCGGTCCGCCGCGAGGCCGGTGGCTGTGACGGCTGGGGTGGCCGGGGGGAAGTCATGCCGCGTCGCGCCCTCACCTACGAAGACCCGTGGGCCGGTCAGTCCACTCATCGACCCTAAGCCCGGCCCTGGAGCCCCACCAGTCGATCTCTCCCCGGCCCGGCCCCTCCCCCGCGGCGGTGGTCAGTTCTCGGCGACGAACGCGCGCAGTTCGTCCGCCAGTCGCTCCGGCTGGTCCTCGGCGATCAGCGTGCGGCTGTCGGCGATCTCGACGTACCGCCCCCTCGGCAGCAGCGCGGCGAGCCGGCGTCCGTGCGCGCGCGGCATCATCAGGTCGTCGGCGGCCCAGACGACGAGCGCGGGCCGGTCGAAGGAGCGCAGTCCGTCCGCGGCCTTCAGCAGTTCGTCCTCGCGGACGGCGAGGTTGTAGCGGCGGAAGTCGGCGCGGACCGCCGGGTCGGTGCGCAGCGGGCGCAGCCAGCCGTCGACGATCGCGTCCGGCACCGGCCGCCGGGTGAGCGCGCCGATGCCGACGGGTAGCCGGCGCAGTGCCTTCAGGCCGAGGACCTTGGCCATGAGGGTGACGCCGCCGGGTGCCCGGCAGGCCAGCGCGATCATCTTGCCGGGCGCGCCCGGCGGGTAGTTGTCGAAGGCCTCGCAGGAGATCAGCACCAGCCGGGCCAGCCGCCCGGGGTGCCGGACGGCGACGGTCTGCGCGCGGCCGCAGTCGCTCTCGACGAGCGTGACCTCGCGCAGGTCGAGGCGGTCGAGGAGTTCGGCGATCAGGTCGATGACGGTGTCGGGCGAGAGCGGTACGCCGGGGCGCATCGCGGTGCGGTGGGAGCCGTACGGGAGGGTGGGCGCGATCACCCGGTGATCCGGGGCGAGCCGCGTGGTGACCGCGCGCCAGACCGTCGCGTCGTGGACGAGGCCGTGCAGCAGGACGACGACCGGTCCGGGGCCTCCGGTGTCCTCGTACGCGATCGTCCCGGCGCTCAGTTCGATCTCGGGCATGACGACCCGGCCCCCTGTCGGTTGACCTATCCGTCCACGACGGCGAAGCCGTCGAGTTCGACCTGCGCGGCATCGTCCCACAGCCGTACGACGCCGATCACGGCCATCGCCGGGTAGTCGCGGCCCGCCAGCCTCCGCCATATGCGGCCCAGTTCGGAAGCGTGCCGGCGGTAGTCGGCGACGTCGGTGGCGTAGACGGTGACCCGGGCCAGGTCGGCGGGCGAGCCGCCGGCGTGGCGGAGCGCGGTGAGGAGGTTGACCAAAGCGGCCTCGAACTGCTCGGGCAGGGTCTCGCCGGTGATCTTGCCGTCGCGGTCGAGACTGGTCTGACCGGCCAGGAAGACCAGCCGGTTGCCGGTGGCGGTGACGGCGTGGCTGAAGCCGGCCGGCGGGGAGAGGTCGGCGGGGTTGTGGCGGTGCAGGGTCATGCGGCACCTCCGGGCGCGGTGGCGGGCTCGGGTTCCGGGACCTGGCGGCCCACGGGCCGCGCGGGGCCGGTCCGGTCCGGGCGGGCGGCCGCGCGGGAGCCGTGCCGCCGGTAGAGCTCCTTGGCGATGATGGTGCGCTGGACCTCGGTGGCGCCTTCGTAGATACGCGGTGCCCGCACCTCCCGGTAGAGGTGTTCCAGCGGGTGGCCGCGTTGCAGGGCGCGGGCGCCGTGCAGCTGCACGGCGGCGTCGACGACGTACTGGGCGGTCTCGGTGGCGAGCAGTTTCGCCATGGCGGCGCGGCGCGGGACGTCCGGGTCGCCGCGGTCGTAGGCCTCGGCCGCCGCGTACACGAGCAGCCGGGCGGCCTCCGTACGGGTCGCCATCTCGGCGACCTGGTGGGCGACGGCCTGCAGGTCGGCGAGGACGCCGCCGAAGGCGGGGCGGGCGGCCGTGTGGGCGAGGGTCGCGTCGAGGGCGGCCTGCGCCATGCCGACGGCGAAGGCGCCGACGCTCGGCCGGAAGAGATTGAGCGTGTGCATCGCGACCCGGAAGCCCTCCCCCGGGGTTCCGAGCACGTCGTCGGGGCCGACCGGCACCCCGTCGAAGACGAAGGTGCCGAGCGCGTGCGGGGCCAGCATGTCCAGGGCCTCGCCGCCGAGCCCGGCCCGGTCGCCGGGGACGAGGAAGGCGGTGACGCCCCGGGGGCCGGTGCCGCGCCCCGGACGCGCGCCGGGCGCCCCTCCCGCCTCTGGCTCCCCGCCCGCGCCGGGCTCTCCGTCTGTTCGGACGCCCCCGTCCGGCTCCGTGTCGCCCGTTCGGGCGAAGACGGTGATCAGATCGGCCTCGGGCGCGTTCGAGATCCAGCACTTCTCCCCGTACAGCCGCCAGCCCCCGCTCTCCGGGTCCGGTACGGCCTCCAGGGCCAGCGCGGCGGCGTCGGAGCCGGCGCCCGGCTCGGACAGGGCGAACGCGGCGACCGCCCGCCCGGCGACGACCTCGGGCAGCCAGCGGTCCCGCTGCTCCGGCGTCCCGAAGGCGGCGACGGGGTGCGCGCCGAGCCCTTGGAGGGCGAGCGCGGTCTCGGCCTCCGTGCAGGCGTGGGCCAGGGATTCGCGCATCAGGCACAGGTCGAACGCGCCGGAGTCGAACAGTCTCGCGAGCAGGCCCAGCTCCCCCAAGGCGGCGACGAGGGGGCGGTTGACCCGCCCCGGTTCCCCCTTGTCGGCGAGCGGACGCAGCTGTTCCGACGCGAGCCGGCGCAGTTCCGCGCACCAGGTGGTCTGTTCCGGATCGAGCGAGAATGCGGCCATGGGCGCCCTTTCCCTGGCTGTATCGCGAACCGTTGACTGTCGTCACCATCACGATACGCTCTCAGGGCGGCGGTCGACCCCACCACGACGGCCGAACCCGCCCCGCGCACGGTCGTCCGCACCGGAGGCGGGCACGACGAGCGGTCCCGCCGCGCCGACCGGACGGGACGCGGAAGAACCGGGCACGGGCACCGGGGCGAGCGCGCCCGCGGCGCCCCGGCCGGGCACGCAAGCTGCGACGACGGCACGACCGGCGGCCCCCGCCCCCGACCCGTACGGGCCGGTCGGCCCTCCCGCCGGAACGGCCCCGGCACGGCCGCCACCCGCGGCCGTCACCCGCACGCCCACGACGATCCCACCGACTCACCAGGGGGAACGGACGTAATGGAGCTGACGCCCTCGGCCCACCTCGACACCTTCGCCCGCGATCATCTGCCGCCCGCCGGGCAGTGGCCGCGCCTCCTCTTCGACCTGCCCGCCCTCGCGTACCCGGACCGGCTCAACTGCGGGGCCGAACTCCTCGACCGCACGATCGAACGCCTCGGCGGCGCACGGCCGGCGTTCCGCGACGGCGAGGGCACCGTCTGGACCTACGACGACCTGCGCGGACACGTCGACCGGATCGCCCATGTCCTCACCTCCGACCTGGGCGTCCGCCCCGGCAACCGGGTCCTGCTGCGCGGCCCCACCACCCCCTGGCTCGCCGCCTGCTGGCTCGCCGTGATGAAGGCGGGCGCGGTCGCCGTCACGGTCCTCGCCCAGCACCGGTCCCGCGAACTGGCCGTGATGTGCGAGATCGCCCGCTGCGCGCACGCCCTGTGCGATGTCCGCTTCCTCGACGAGCTGGCCGCGGCCGAGGTGCCGGGGCTGCGGATCACCCCGTTCGGCGGCGACGGGCCGGACGATCTGCTCACCCTCGCCGACGGCAAGCCGGGGCGGTACGAGGCGGTGCCGACCGCCGCCGACGACGTGGCGCTGATCGCCTTCACCTCGGGCAGCACCGGGCGGCCGAAGGGCTGCCTGCACTTCCACCGCGACGTGCTCGCCGTCGCCGACACCTTCTCCGCGCAGGTCCTGCGCCCGGAGCCGGACGACGTCTTCGCCGGCTCCCCGCCCCTCGGCTTCACCTTCGGCCTCGGCGGGCTCGTCGTCTTCCCGCTGCGGGTGGGCGCGAGCGCGGTCCTGCTCGAACAGGCGGGCCCACAACAGTTGCTCGCCGCGATCGCCCGGCACCGGGTGACCGTCCTGTTCACCGCGCCGACCGCGTACCGCGTGATGCTGTCCGAGCTGACCGCACCGGGCCACCGCCAGACCGACGACGAGACGTCCGCCCCGGCCTCCGACCCGGTCCACGTCCCCGAACACGTCCCCGAGCACGTCCACGAGCACGATCTCGGCTCGCTGCGCCGCTGCGTCTCGGCCGGCGAGAACCTGCCCGCGTCGACCTGGCACGCCTGGCACGAGCACACCGGACTGAAACTGATCGACGGCATCGGCGCGACCGAGCTGATGCACATCTTCCTCTCCGCCGCCGACGACGACATACGCCCCGGCACCACCGGCCGCCCGGTCCCCGGCTGGCAGGCCCGGATCGTCGGGCGCGACGGCCGGGAGCTGCCGGACGGCGAGCCGGGGCTGCTCGCGGTGCGCGGTCCGGTCGGCTGCCGCTATCTCGCCGACCCCCGGCAGACGCAGTACGTCCGCGGGGGCTGGAACGTCACGGGCGACACGTATGTCCGCGATGCCGACGGCTACTTCCGCTACGTCGCCCGCGCCGACGACATGATCATCTCGGCCGGGTACAACATCCCCGGCCCGCAGGTCGAAGAGGCACTGCTCGCCCACCCCGACGTCGTCGAGGCGGCGGTGGTCGGCCGGCCCGACCCGCTGCGCGGCCAGATCGCGGTCGCGTACACGGTGCTGCGGGACGGGGTGCCGCGCGACGGCGGCACGGCGACGGCGCTGCGCGCCTTCGTGCGCGCCCGGCTCGTCCCGTACAAGACGCCACGCGAGTTCGTCTTCCTGGACACGCTGCCGCGCACGGCCACCGGCAAGCTCCAGCGCTTCCGGCTGCGGGCGGAGGACGGCGGTTCGGGAGGGGGCGGGAGCGTGGGCGCGGGCCGGGGCGCGGAACGCGGGATCGGCGCAGGTGACGGCGGGGAGAAGCCCGTACGGGACACCCCCTAGAGTGATCACGTGGCCGAGCAGCACACCCCCCGCTCCCTGATCGTCTCCCTCTATGGCGCGTACGGGCGTTCGCCGGACGGCGCGCCCCTCGCGGTGGCCGAGCTGATCAGGCTCCTCGGCGTCCTCGGCGTGGACGCGCCGTCCGTGCGCTCGTCGGTGTCGCGGCTGAAGCGGCGCGGGCTGCTGCTGCCCCGCCGGACGGCGGGCGGCGCCGCCGGGTACGCCCTGTCGGACGACGCCCGGATGCTGCTCGTCGACGGCGACCGCCGGATCTACGCCACCGACGAGCCGCGGCTGTCCGACGGCTGGGTGCTCGCCGTGTTCTCGGTGCCGGAGGCGGAGCGCCACAAGCGGCATCTGCTGCGTTCGCGGCTGGCCCGGCTGGGCTTCGGCACGGCCGCGCCGGGCGTGTGGATCGCGCCGGCCCGGCTGTACGAGGAGACCCGGCACACGCTGGAACGGCTGGAACTGTCCGGCTACGTCGACCTGTTCCGGGGCGATCACCTCGGCTACGCGCCGACCGCCGAGGCGGCGGCCCGCTGGTGGGACCTGCCGTCGATCGCGGCGCTGCACGAGGAGTTCCTGGCCGCCCACGAACCGGTGCCGCGGGCCTGGGCGGACGCGCCGGGTACCGCGGAGGACGCGTACCGCGCGTATCTCCTCGCCCTCGACTCCTGGCGCCGGCTCCCCTACGCCGACCCGGTCCTCCCCCTCGCGCTGCTTCCGGAGGACTGGCCGGGCACCCGCTCGGCACAGGTCTTCGCGCGGCTGCACGAGCTCCTGTACGCGCGCGGGGAGGAGTTCGTACGGGGCTGACGCCGGGTTACTTCGGGACGGCGGCGGGCCAGGTGTACTCGAACTCGGGGAGCGCGAAGCCCTCGTCGAAGTGGCATATGCGGGAGTCGGTGCGGCGGCCGCCCTGGCGTTCGTAGAACGCGACGGCGCGGGTGTTGCCCTGCAGCACCTCCAGATAGACGTCCTTGCCGGGATGCGTGGTCGCGGACCAGGCCAGCGCGTGCGCGAGCAGCCGGCCGCCGAGGCCGCGCCCCGTCTCGCCGGGCCGGGCGTGCAGGTTGTCGATCAGGATCCGGCCGTCCGGCCGCGGTTCCAGATAGACGAAGCCGAGCAGCGTGCCCGCTTCCCGGGCCAGGAAGAGAGCCGCGCCGGGAACGGGGTCGGCCAGCCGGCCCCGCCACACCGCGCGGCGTTCTTCGAGCAGCGGACCGTTCAGGTAGTGCGCGGGGAACAGGTCCGCATATGCCGTGCGCCAACTGGCCGTGTGCAGCTCGGCTACGGCATCGGCATCGGCAGGGGGGTGAACGCGGGCCCCGGCATCGGGGGCGGTGCCGGTGTCGGCTTCGGTGTCGGCGCCGTTCGCGACGGCGTGAGTGATCTCCACGGCCGCATTCTCGCGACCGCGGCGGCCGGCGTCCACGCGCCCCCGGACCGGGGTCAGTTCTTCGTCTCGGCGATCTGGATCAGGTTGCCGCAGGTGTCGTCGAGGATGGCGATGACGGCCGAACCCACGTCCATCGGCTTCCGGGTGAAGCGGACGCCGAGGGCGCGCAGCCGCTGGTGCTCGGCGCGGACGTCGGCCACCGCGAAGGAGTTGACCGGGATGCCGTCGGCGGTCAGGGCCTGCTGGTAGGCCTTGGCGGCGGGGTGCTGGTTGGGTTCCAGGACCAGTTCGGTGCCGTCGGGGTCCTCGGGCGAGACGACCGTCAGCCAGTCGTGCCCGCCCAGCGGGATCCGGTGTTTCTGCACGAAGCCGAGCACGTCGGTGTAGAAGCGCAGGGCCTTGTCCTGGTCGTCGACGAAGACGCTGGCCAGGTTGATCCTCATGGGTGCTCTCCGGGGTGTCGGGGCCGGGCCGGGGCCCTGTCCGGGCCGGGCCGCCGGGACGCCACGATAGGCGGGCACCGGCCGGTCCTCGACCCGGACTGCGCCACCCGGGTCAGCCCCGGGCGGAGGCACCGGGCTCTCAGGGGTCCTTGCGGCCGGTCGGCGGGCGCCGGTTGCCGGCCCGGTACGGGGCGGGCCAGGGGGCGGCAGGGCCCTCGTAGCCCTGCTCGACGGCGGCGTGCAGGGTCCACTGCGGGTCGTAGAGGTGGGGGCGGGCCAGGGCGCAGAGATCGGCGCGGCCGGCCAGCAGGAGGGAGTTCACGTCGTCCCAGGAGGAGATCGCGCCGACCGCGATCACGGGCACGCCGAGGACGGCGCGGATCCGGTCGGCGTACGGGGTCTGGTACGAGCGGCCGAACTCGGGGCGCTCGTCGGGGACGACCTGACCGGTGGAGACGTCGATGGCGTCGGCGCCGTGCGCGACGAGGGCGCGCGCGATCTCCACGGCGTCGTCGGCGGTGGTGCCGCCCTCGGCCCAGTCGGTGGCGGAGATGCGGACGGTCAGCGGCCGGTCGTCCGGCCACACCTCCCGTACGGCGTCGAGGACTTCGAGCGGGTAGCGGAGCCGTCCGGCCAGGTCGCCGCCGTACGCGTCGGTGCGGTGGTTGGTGAGCGGGGAGAGGAAGCCGGAGAGCAAGTAGCCGTGGGCGCAGTGGAGTTCGAGCAGATCGAAGTCGGCTCGGGCGGCCCGGCGGGCGGCGGCGGTGAACTCCTCACGGACGGCGGCGAGTCCGGCCCGGTCCAGCGCGTGCGGGATCTGGTTGACGCCGGGGCGGTACGGCAGCGGGGAGGCGGCCACGAGGGGCCAGTTGCCGTCCGGGAGGGGCTGGTCGATGCCGTCCCACATCCGGCGGGTGGAGCCCTTGCGGCCGGCGTGGCCGAGCTGGACGCCGATCGCCGCGCCTGGCGCCCGCGTGTGCACGAAGCCGGTGATCCGGGCCCAGGCGTCGCCCTGCTCGTCGGTCCACAGGCCGGTGCAGCCGGGGGTGATCCGACCCTGTGCGCTCACGCAGACCATCTCGGTCATGACGAGTCCGGCGCCGCCGAGGGCGCGGGCGCCGAGGTGCACGAGGTGGAAGTCGCCGGGGACGCCGTGCTCGGCGACGTACTGGTCCATGGGCGAGACGACGACACGGTTGCGCAGGGTCAGTCCGCCGAGCCGGAACGGGGTGAACATCGGCGGAGTGCCGGGCGGGCAGCCGAACTCCTCCTCGACGGCGGCCGTGAAGGCGGGGTCGCGCAGCCGCAGGTTGTCGTGGGTGACGCGGCGGCTGCGGGTGAGCAGGTTGAAGGCGAACTGACGAGGCGGACGGTCGAGTTGGCCGGCCAGCTCCTCGAACCAGCGCAGACTCGCGGCGGCGGCCCGCTGGGTGGACTCGACGACCGGGCGGCGTTCGGCCTCGTACGCGGCGAGCGCGCCGGCGAGGGTGGGCTCGCGGTCGACGTGGGCGGCGAGGGCGACGGCGTCCTCGACGGCCAGTTTGGTGCCGGAGCCGATGGAGAAGTGCGCGGTGTGGGCGGCGTCGCCGAGGAGGACGGTGGCGCCGTGCGACCAGCGGGCGTTGACGACCGTACGGAAGGCGGTCCAGGCCGAGTTGTTGGAGCGCAGCGGCCGGCCCTGGAGCACGTCGGCGAAGATCTTGGCGCAGCGGGCGACCGAGTCCTCCTCGCCGAGTTCGTCGAAACCGGCGGCCCGCCAGACCTCCTCGCGCATCTCGACGATGACGGTGGAGGCGGGCTCGGACCCGAGGGCGTACGGGTAGGCGTGCAGCTGCATCACGCCGTACTCGGTCTCGGCGATCTCGAAGCGGAAGGCGTCGAGGGCGAAGTCGGCGGCGAGCCAGATGTAGCGGCAGCGGTGGGTGGTGAGGGTGGGCCGGAAGACGTCGGCGTGCTCCTCGCGGGTGCGGCTGTGCACGCCGTCGGCGGCGACGACGAGGTCGTACCCGGCGGCGATGAGCGTGTCGGCGGGCGGGGCCTCGGTGCGGAAGAGGAGCCGTACCCCGAGCTCGGTGCAGCGGGCGCGCAGCAGCTCCAGGAGCCGGCGGCGGCCGAGGGCGGCGAAGCCGTGGCCGGTGGAGGTGAGGTGGTGGCCGCGGTGGACGATCTCGACGTCGTCCCAGTGCACGAGTGCGCGGCGGAGGGCGGCGTACACGACCGGGTCGGCGCTCTCGATGCCGCCGAGGGTCTCGTCGGACAGGACGACGCCGAAGCCGAAGGTGTCGGTGGGCGCGTTGCGTTCCCAGACGGTGACCTCGCGGCGCGGGTCGCCGCGCTTGAGCAGGGCGGCGGCGTACAGGCCGCCGGGGCCGCCGCCGATGACGGCGACCCGGAGGGGGTGGGTGGTGAGGGCGTCGGGGGTGGGGCCGTCGGACGGGCGGGCTTCAGGGACCTCAAGGGTTCCAGGCGACTCGGCGGCCTCGGAGGCCTCGGGAGTCTCGGGGCGCGCAGGAGCCTCGGAAGCCTCGTGCCCGAAGGCCCGCCGTATCGCGCCGGTGCCGCCCGGCGCGGTACGGCGGTCGGGGGGCGCCTCGGCGCCGGGAGCGGGGGCGGGGGCGGCCGGGTCGGGGACCTGGTCACCCGGGCCCGGGGTCATCGGCCCTGCCATTTCGCGGGGCGCTTCTCGGTGAAGGCCGCGTGGAACTCCGCGTAGTCCTCCCCGTGCATGAGCAGGGCCTGGGTGGACGCGTCCAGCTCGACGGAGGCGGCGAGCGGCATGTCCAGCTCGGCCGTGAGGAGCGCCTTGGTCTGGGCGTACGCGAGCGCCGGCCCCTCGGCGAGCCGGCGGGCGAGGGCCGCGGCACGGATGCCGGCGTCGCCGGCCTCGGTGAGTTCGCTGATCAGGCCGATCCGCTCGGCCTCGGCGGCGCCGACCGGATCGCCCAGCATCAGCAGCCGGGTCGCGTGACCGAGGCCGACCACCCGGGGCAGCAGATAGGCCGCGCCCATGTCGCCGCCGGAGAGCCCGACGCGGGTGAAGAGGAAGGCGAAGCGGGCGGTGGGGTCGGCGACCCGGAAGTCCGCGGCGAGGGCGAGGACCGCCCCGGCGCCGGCGGCCACCCCGTGCACGGCGGCGATCACCGGGAACGGGCACTCGCGCAGCGCCCGTACCGTCTGCCCGGTCATCCGGTTGAAGTCGAGGAGCTGGGCGGTGTCCATCGCGAGGGTGGCGCCGATGATCTCGTCGACGTCGCCGCCGGAGCAGAAGCCGCGCCCCTCGCCGCCGAGCACGAGGGCGCGCACGGACCGCTCCCGGGAGAGTTCGGCGAGCAGGTCGCGCAGGTCGGCGTAGGCGCCGAAGGTGAGCGCGTTCAGCTTGTCGGGACGGTCGAGGGTGATCGTGGCGACCCCGTCGTCGACGGTGAGGCGCAGGTGCCGCCAGCGTTCGGTACGGATCGCGGAGCCGGTGAAGGGGCTCATTTCGGGAGGACCTCCCTGATTGCGTGCACGTGCGGGGCATCGTCGACACGACATCTGAAGAGTATCACTCGTATGTGACTGTCGTCACGAGTGCGCGATACACCGAGGCCTCCACGCCCCGGATCCGACGAGCCGGACACAGCGGCCCGCCCCACTGTCCGGATTTATGAGTCCGTAAGGTGGCAACCCAGGATGTCGCCTGCCCTCGCATCCGCACCCGACCCCCGAACGGGAGCCGCCGCCGTGTTCGAAGTCTCCGGCCCTCCGGCCTGGCGCACCGAGCTGCCGCACACCACGGCCGCCGTACCGATCGCCCGCGCCCTCGTCCGTACCGCCCTCACCGAGATCGAGGGCCCGGAGCAGGCCGCCGCGGACTGCGACACCGCCGAACTCCTCACCGCCGAACTGGTCGCCAACGCCGTCCAGCACACCCCCGGCGACAGCCCGATCGAGCTGGTCGTCGAACTGCTCCCGGCGCCCGGCGGCTGCCAGATCGAGGTCCACGACGACCGCCCGGCGGGCCCGGACGACATGCCCTGTCCCGACCCGGCGGTCCCGGTGGACCCGTGGCAGGAACACGGCCGCGGGATGCTCCTGATCCGCGCGCTGAGCAGCGACTGCGGACACCGCCCCACCGCGCACGGCAAGGCGGTCTGGTTCACGCTCCCGGCCGTGCCGCTGCCGGCCGGGCCCCGGCGCTGACCGCCCGGGGACTCCGCGGCGGGCCGGTCAGTCCACCGGCTGCCCCGCGTACTCCGGGTCGGTGACGAGGCGCGAGTGACGGCGCCCGTATCCCGCGTAGACGAGCAGGCCGACGACGAGGAAGCCGGCGAACTCCAGCCAGGTCACCCAGCCGGTCCCCCACATGAGGTACACGCAGAACGCGACCCCGAGGATCGGGCTGAGCGGGTAGAGCGGGACGCGGAAGGAACGCGCCAGCTCGGGATTGCGGCGGCGCAGGGTGATCACAGCGATGTTCACCACGGCCATGGTGGCGAGGGTGCCGATGGTGGTGAGGTTGACGACCATGCCGAGCGTCGCGAACGCCGCGAGGACCGCGAAGACGAGCGCCACGATCCAGGTGTTGGCCACCGGCGTACGGGTCTTCGGCGAGACGTGCTCGAAGATCCGGGGCACCAGCCCGTCGCGGGACATCGACATGAGGATCCGGGTCTGCCCGTACATCACGGCGAGGACGACGGACGCGATGGCGACGACCGCGCCGAAGGCGATGATCCCGCCGCCTATCGTCGAGTCGGTCACCTTGTCGACGACGACCGAGAGCGCGGCCGGCTGGTCGGCGACGGCGTCCGGGCCGAGCGCCCCGATCGCGGCGAGCGCGACGGCGCAGTAGAGGACGGTGACGGCGCCGATGCAGATGAGGATCGCGAGCGGGATGTTGCGCCGCGGGTTCTTCACCTCCTCGCCGGCGGTGGTGATGGCGTCGAAGCCGATGAAGGAGAAGAAGGCGAGGGACGCGCCGGCGGTGATCCCGCTGAAGCCGCTGCCCGCGAACGGCGAGAGGTGACCGTTCTGGTAGGCGGTGAACCCGATCGCGCAGAAGACCACCAGGATGACGATCTTGAGGATGGCCATCGCGGCGGTCGCCCGGGCGCTCTCCCGTACCCCGCGCACGAGGAGCAGGGCGGCGAGCAGGATGACGATCACGGCGGGCAGGTTGACCACACCGCCGTCGCCGGGCCCGGCTGACAGCGCGGCGGGCAGCTGCCAGCCGATGACGCTGTCGAGCAGCTCGTTCAGGTACTGGCTCCAGCCGACCGCGACCGCGGAGACCGAGACGCCGTACTCCAGCAGCAGGCACCAGCCGGTGAGGAAGGCGACGCGCTCGCCGAGACTCGCGTAGGCGAAGGAGTAGGAGGAGCCGGACACCGGGATCGCACTGCCCAGCTCGGCGAACGAGAAGGCGGTGAAGACGCAGGTGACGGCCGCGAGAACGAACGAGATCACGACGGCGGGCCCGGCCGCGGAGACGCTGTCGGACAGTCCGACGAAGATGCCGGTGCCGACGATGGCGCCGATGCCGAAGCTCACGAGCTGGAACAGCCCCATGGTGCGCCTGAGGCCGTGACCTTCGAGGTCGGCGCCGGATTCGGCGATCAGCCGGCTCGGGGACTTGATCCGCGAGGTCATGCGGTCGTTCTCATCTCTGATTCGGGCACTCGGACGCACGGGAACGCGGTCGTACGAGCGTGAGCGGGCGTGCGCGGGTGGGGGCCGCGCACCCGAAGGAGGGGTCCGGGCATATCTGCCCGAACCCCCCTCGATGAGGTGATGGTAGCCCGTGTCCCGCATATTCACCCAACCGGACGTATCTCTATGCCCCCGCGGGTCAGGGTCCCCCGGCACCCCGGGACACGCCTTCGGGGCGGGCGGATCGGGATGCCGGGTCGGCGTCACCGCGCCCGCGCGGTCGGCGGGCGGGCGATCTCCGCCGGTGATACGAAAACACCAGATGACAGACATGCGGAGCGAGCGCACACGGCGCGCGCTCGCGGGTGTGAACCACTTCGCGAGGAAGAGGAAGGTGCTCAGTGAGCCCGAGAACGACCCGCCAGCGCACGCCTGAGATTCCACCACGGTGGTCTCGGCGGGCGTCCTTGCCGTGGCCTTGAACGTCGTCCCGGGCGCGGTGGCCGTCGCCGACGCGATCCACCGGTCATCGGGCACCGCCGGCAGCGTGGCCCCTCCCGGTCCGAACGGGGCCCTGAGCGTGCCGCGGCGAGGGCAAGGCCGCGACCGCGGTGACGGCCGACTACGGCGACCGGGGAGGCGGCGACGGCGATTACGGCAGCGGGACCGAGGGCTCCCAGGGTCCCCAGGGCGAGCCGGGCCCGCAGGGTCCCCAGGGCGACACGGGCGTCCCGGGCGGCACCGGACCACAGGGCCCGCAAGGTTTCCGGGGATTCCAGGGCGTGACCAGAACGCAGGGCGCGCAGGGCGGAGCCGGGGCGCAGGGCCTGCAAGGCGCGCAGGGTGTCCAGGGCACGCAGGGCTTCCAGGGGGTCCAGGGCACACAGGGGTCCGGGCTCGGCGTCCCCCACGTCGTCCTCGGCCCCCAGGGAACGACGTCGCTCGCCAGCTGCCCCGCGGGCGAGGTCGTCCTCGGCGGCGGGTTCGGCGGAGCACTCACCGACACCGTCTTCGAGAGCCGTCCGAACGGCGAGGGGTGGCAGGCGACGGGCAATCTGATCAGCGGCGTCCAGGCGTACGCGATCTGCGCGGCGCAGACCTGACCCGGCGCCCCACCGCTTCACGGCAGCGTCCCGAGGTCTCGTCCTCGGGGCGCTGTCCCTCGGTTACTCGCGGGGTCAGACCACCAGGAGTCCGCCGCAGCGCTCGGCGCCGTCCTTCATGGCGATGAGGTTGGCGGCCACGTACGAGATGTCGTTGCGGGCGTGCCACTCGGTGGGGAAGTACGTCACCAGCCGCGACGACTGGAACCGGGCCTCGATCTCGGGCACGAACGCCCGGTACTGGTCGTCCGTGTAGTACCAGAAGGCCTCGATGTACTTGTCGTACAGGGCGACCGTCTCGCTCTGGATGTGCGCGTTGATCTGCGGATCGCACTGGGTGTTCGCCCCGTGGATGCGCTGGAGGTACAGCGGGCGGGGTACGTGGTGGAAGTCGCCGAGGTGGAACAGTCGGCACATCAGGTCCTGGTCGTCCAGGACGGCGCGGGTGGCGTCGTAGCCACCGGCCTTCTCGTAACTCCCCGCGCGAAACGCCCGTACGTGGTTGGAGGCCTACCAGATGCAGGAGGGACGGGTGGGGCGGTGTACGACGGTGCCGGTAGCCGCCACCCTCGTGGCTGCCACCGGCATAGGCCCGGACCGAACCGAACTGGACCGAACCCGGCCGGCTACCCGGCCGGTCAGCCGGCCAGCGTCGCGACCATCACGGCCTTGATCGTGTGCAGCCGGTTCTCGGACTCGTCGAAGACGACCGAGTGCGCCGACTCGAAGACCTCGTCGGAGACCTCCAGCTCGGTCAGCCCGTGCCGGGCGTGGATCTCGCGGCCGACGCCGGTGCCGAGGTCGTGGAAGGCGGGCAGGCAGTGCAGGAACTTCACGTCCGGGTTGCCGGTGGCGCGCAGGACGTCCATGGTCACGGAGTACGGGGCGAGGGCGGCGATCCGCTCGTCCCAGACCTCGGTGGGCTCGCCCATCGAGACCCACACGTCGGTGGCGACGAAGTCGGCGCCCCGGACGCCTTCGACGACGTCCTCGGTGAGCGTGATCGACGCGCCGCTCGTCTCGGCGAGCCGGTGCGCGGCGGTGACGAAGTCCTCGGCCGGCCAGTACTCCTGCGGGGCCACGATCCGCACGTCCATGCCGAGCAGGGCGCCGGTGATCAGGTAGGAGTTGCCCATGTTGAAGCGGGCGTCGCCGAGGTACGCGAAGGCGATCTCGTCGAGCGGCTTGTCGGTGTGCTCGGTCATGGTGAGGATGTCGGCGAGCATCTGGGTGGGGTGCCAGTCGTCGGTGAGCCCGTTGTAGACGGGGACGCCGGAGTGGGCGGCCAGCTCCTCGACGGCGTCCTGACTGTCGCCGCGGTACTCGATGGCGTCGAACATCCGGCCGAGCACGCGGGCGGTGTCCTTGACCGACTCCTTGTGGCCGATCTGCGACGCCGCAGGGTCCAGGTACGTGGTGGAGGCGCCCTGGTCGGCGGCGGCGACCTCGAAGGCGCAGCGGGTGCGGGTGGAGGTCTTCTCGAAGATCAGGGCGATGTTGCGACCCCGCAGCCGCGGCACCTCGGCACCGGCCTTCTTGGCCGCCTTGAGCTCGGCGGCGAGCGCGATCAGGCCGCGGAACTCCTCGGCGGTGAAGTCCAGCTCCTTGAGGAAGTGGCGGCCGATGAGGTCGGTGGCCATGGTGCGCTCCTGGGGTACGTTCGGGACGTCGAGGGACGAGGACCTTGGAAGTGTATACGTAATCTAGAATTCTTATACAGTCCGGGGTGTGGCCGGAAACCACCCCCGGAGCCCGTCCCCGGCCCCGTCCGCGCCGAGCGCACCACGGCCCTCTCCCTTCCCCTGTTCTCTCCTCTTCTTCTCCCTGTCTCCTCCCCCGCCTCCCGCGCCTTAGACCGCGTCCCGCTCCACCGGACAGCTCATACAGCGCGGGCCGCCCCTCCCCCGGCCCAGCTCGCTGCCCGGAATCTCGATCACCTCGATGCCCTCCTTGCGGAGATGGGTGTTGGTGGTGACGTTGCGCTCGTACGCGACCACGACCCCCGGCTCGACGGCCAGCACGTTGCACCCGTCGTCCCACTGCTCGCGCTCCGCCGCGTGCACGTCCTGGGTGGCCGTCAGCACCCGGATGTCCTGGAGGCCGAGGGCGGCGGCGATCGCGCTGTGCATCTGCTCCGGCGGATGGTCGGTCACCCGTAGCGACCGGCCCTCGTCGCCCGGCTCGATCGTGTACGAGCGGAGGTCGCCGAGGCCCGCGTACTGCGTGAACGTGTCCTGGTCCACCATCGTCATCACCGTGTCCAGGTGCATGAACGCCCGCCGTTTCGGCATGTCGAGCGCGATGATCGTGCGCGCCGACCCGGCCGCGAACAGGCCCCGGGCCAGCATCTCCACGGCCTGCGGAGTGGTGCGCTCGCTCATCCCGATGAGGACGGCGCCGTTGCCGAGGACCAGGACGTCGCCGCCCTCGATGGTCGACGGATAGTCGGACTGCCCCTCCGACCAGTGGTGGAAGTCGCCGGCCTGCGGGCCGGTGAACAGCGGGTGGTGGCGGTAGATCGCCTCGAAGTGGACGGTCTCGCGCTGCCGGGCGGGCCAGCGCATCGCGTTGATCGACACCCCGTCGTAGATCCAGGCGGAGGTGTCCCGGGTAAAGAGGTGGTTGGGCAGCGGGCCGAGCACGAACTCGTCCAGATCCAGGGCGTGGAAGCGGACCGACGTCGGCTCCCGGTGCTCCGCCAGGAACTCCCGCTTCGTCACGCCCCCGACCAGCGCCTCCACCAGACCCGCCGAGTCCAGCGAGTCGAAGGCGGCGCGCAGGTGGTCGGTGGCGAGGGGACCGTACTCCTTCTCGTCGAAGACACGGTCGAGCACGAGCGTGCGCGCCTCGGGCACCTCCAGGGTCTCGCGCAGCAGGTCGCCGAACAGATGGACCTCGACGCCCCGGTCGCGCAGGACGTCCGCGAACCCGTCGTGCTCTTGGCGGGCCCGGCGTACCCACAGCACGTCGTCGAAGAGGAGGGCGTCCTTGTTGGTCGGGGTGAGCCGCTTCAGCTCCAGATCGGGGCGGTGCAGGATGACGCGGCGCAGCCGCCCGGTCTCGGAATCGACATGGAATCCCATGCGTCCATCCTGACCGAGCGGGGCGGTCGCGCGTAGTACGCGGGACGTCATACGGACGTCGAGCGGCGGACCGGCCGGCCTACACGAGGATCGCCACCAGCACCGTGATCAGCAACGCGGCCACGCCGAGGAGCACGATCACCGCGAGCTGCCCGTGCTTGGCGTGCTCCACGGGCGGCGCGTCGGGCGGCTGCGGTGGGGACGGGTGAGGTGCGGATTCCCTCGTTTCGGAGAGCCGCGCTTCAGACGACCGTGTTTCGGACGGCCGCGGTTCCGGCGGCCGTGTTTGGGACGGCCGCGGTGGCTCGGGGGCGGGACGCGGGACCGGGGCGCCGGTGTCGTCGCGACGAGGGGCCGGGAGGCTTGCGGGCGCCGGAGGGACGGCGCGTGGGGGCGCGGCACGCTGCGGGGCCACCGGCGGGGGTGGGGACGTGGAGGTCACGGGCCTCGGCGGTACGGGCCGGAGGGACAGCGTGTCCGCGGGCGCCGCCGGTTGCGCGGGGACGGAGCGCGGAACCGGCGGCGGATCGGCGGGAGCCGGAGGGGCCGGGGGCGGAGAGACCGGGGGCAGGGAGGGCGGAGCCGGCGAGGCCGTGGGCTGGGCCGGGACCCGAGGGGCGGGTGCGGCGCGCGGGGCCGCCGGGCGCGGGAGGTCCAGGACCAGGGCGCGCAGGACGGACTCGGGCAGCCCGGGGCGTTCGACGATCCCTCGGAACACGCCCTGGGCCGCCGGTTCCGGGCTCGCCCAGAGCCGGGCGAGCACCCCGGCGATCCGGTCGGCCGGCACCGCGCCGGCGTTCCGGCCGCCGAGCAACGGGCGCACGGCCCAGTCGTGCAGGGCCGCCGCGTCGGCGGCCCGCTCGGCCGGACCGACCAGGTCGCGGGGGTGGGAGCGGGCGACGAAGTACTCCTCCGCGATGACGAGTTCCAGCAGCTCGCCCCGGAGTCCCGCACCCCACGACGGGTACCGCCCGGCGATCTCCTGGACGAGCGCGGTCATGACGGCGTACGGGAACGTCCGGTCGCGGAGCGCGGCGAGGAGTTCCGAATCCGCCGCCTCGCGGGCCGCGTCCCGCGCCTCCTCGGCCGTCCGCGCGCGCGACAGCCACACCCCCGAACCGCTCGACTGCCGCGCGGACCGCCGCCGTTTCGCCCGGAACCCGCGCCGGGCGTCCCCGGGCCCGGCCCACGCCGGCCGGTCCGGCGGCTCGGGAGCGGCGTCCCGGCGCGGGGCCGGCGGCTCGGACGGTACGGGCCCCCAGGGCGGGGCCGCGGGCGGCGCGGCGGGCGCGGGGTCCGGCGGAGGCGGAGACGGCGGTACGGGACCGGGCCGGGCGGCGTCCTCGGGCGCCGGCGCGGCGGCACCGGGCGGCTCGCCCCACGCGAGCCCCTCCCGGTTCCGTGCCGAGTCCGGGCGTACGGGCCGCTCCGACGTCTGCGGCGCCTCCGGCCCTGCCGGCGGCAGCGGCGGGGACGGCGGTCGCGCGGGCGACTGCGCGTGCGACTGCGGCTTCGGTTGCGGTTGCGGTTGCGGTTGCGGTTGCGGTTGCGGCCGAGTCGGGGGTACGGGCCGCTCCGGCTCCTCCTGCCGCGACTTCGTCTCCGGCGGGTCGGACCACTCCAGCCCCTCCGACCACACCGGCCGCCCGGACCGCCGGGACGCCTCGCCCTGATCCGGCTTCTCCGGCTTCTCCGGCTGCTCCCGCTTCTCCGGCCTCTCCGGCTGCTCTTGCTTCTCCGGTCGCTCCGGCCTGCCCGGCTGTCCGTACGTCCCGGACGTCCCGGACGTCCCGGACGTCCCGGACGACCCTGACGGCCGGGCTCCCTGAGGCGGCGGCGCGGGCCGCTCCGGTGGGAAGCGGCGGTCGAGTCGGGCCAGGGCCGCCCGGACCGTGTCACGGAGCGGGGCTCCGGGCCCGGCCAGAGAATGCCCCAGTTCGGCGCCCACCACCCCCTTCCGGTCCCCGCCGGCGCCCATGAACCGCAGATGGTGCGCGACCAGGCGGCCCGCCAGCGACTCCGCTTCGTCACCGGACCGTTCGGACGGATCGGCCCGGTGCCGGTCGGTGTTGCGGCTGGCCGCGCCCGCCCAACGGCCGACGAACACATAACGGATGGCGGGCAGTTCGGCCGTGTCGTGGGTGGCGAAACTCCACCGGCGGTCGGTGAGCCGGCCGAACAGGCTGTACAGCCCCCACAGCACCGGCAGCGCCGTGTCGCCCCGCCGGTCCAGGAACGTGAAGTTTCCCTGCGGCCGGCGCAGCAACTCCGCCACCGCGCCCGCCAGTTCCCGCTCGGCGCCCGCCAACCGGGCGTCGAGCGTGCGCAGGCCCCGCTCCGCTGCCGGGAACAGCGCCTGCTTCCGTACCACCGACAGCTCGCCCCGTACCCGGGCGAGCGGCAGGTCCGCGCCGTCCCAGGTCCAGGTGTGCAGGCCGAGACAGCGCGCCGGGTCCAGGAGGTCGCGGGAGCCGATGAGGGCATGGCAGAGCGTGGAGGATCCACCGCCGGGATCGGTCCACGGGGTGCGGCGGATCAGGACGACCTCGCCCCGGCCTTCGAGCCGGACCAGGGCGGGACGGACCTCCTCCCCGCTCGCCCGCAGCACCGCCCCGGCGCTCTGGAACAGCGCCTCCGCCTCCTCCTGGTCGCCCGACCAGGCCACCGGCCCGAACCCGGTGTTCCCGGAGGCGTTGTCGCCGTCCCAGCGGAAGACGATCTGGTCGGCCTCGTCCTGGGCCCGCGCTCGCCCTCGCGCGTGTTCTCGCGTCATCGGTCACTCCCTTCCAGCAGCCCGCACGCGGCGAAAATGGACACCAGCGGTCCGAGCACCCGGCGGGGCCGGGCCCCGTGCGGGAAACGGTCGTCACGAGCCTGCCCACCGGTCGCGGCGACGAAGTGCAGGGAACAGCGCGCGCAGTCGTCGAAGGGCTTCAGCCACGCGGGGCTCGCGTGGTGGGCCAGGAAGGCGTACGCGTCGCGGCTCTCCGCCGTCTCGGCCGCCGGGTCGTGGCGCGCGGGCAGCGCCCGGCCCAGCCAGTCGTCCACCACGGGCTCGAAGCGGAGCAGGTCGCTCTTGTTCACGGCGAGCGCGGCCGGCGCCGCGACGAATCCGTGCGGGCGGTCCAGCCGGTTGAGGACGGTGGCGAACGCCTCGTCACCGAGATCGCGGCGCGGCAGCCCGTACCGCTCGCGCACCGGGTCGAGCGACGGCATCCGCAGCGCGCGCAGCGGGTCGACGACGAACACGAAGGCGTCCACGCCGAGCAGGAAGCTCGTCACCGCGCCGTCCTGGACGAGGTCCTCGCCGGCCAGGTCGAAGAAGACGACCGGGCGCGGGACGCGGCCGGGCGCGGACACGAGCAGACCGTCGGCGAACCGGGCGAAGGTCTGCTGTCCGGTGCGGCCGAGCTGCCGGCCCTGCTGGAGGCGCTGCACCCGTTCGCGCAGATAGGTGCGGTGGGCCTCGGGGTTCAGCGGCAGGCACTTGAGCCCGTACGGCTCCAGGCCGCCGAGCTCGACCTCGCCGAGCATGGCGGCCATCAGATGCGTCTTGCCGACGGCGGAGCTGCCGACGAACGCGATCGAGAGCGGGCGGCCGTTGGTGAGGTACGGGACGGGCAGCTCGTGCGCCTCGTCGCCGTCGCCACCGTCCGGACACAGCTGGTACGCGGTCCGCAGCAGGTCCTGCCGGCGGCCGGGCCGGTTCTCGGCGGACAGGTCGAGCCGGATGCGGTTGCCCTTGGCGTCGATGGTGACGAGGAGACTCTCGTCGTACGCGACGGGCAGCAGGCAGTGCGGGCACATCCGCGTGCCGTCCTCGGCCTGTTCGACGGACGGGGGCCCGGAATCCGTCGGCCGGTCGGGCGAGCCGGGGCGGCCGGGCCGGTCCGGCGGGTCGCCGAAGAGCAGCGCGCGCAGACCGCCGCGGCGGGGCGGGGGTGACGGGGGTTCGTGCGTCGGCTCCTCCGCGTCCTCGCGCGCCGCGCGCAAGACGGCCTGTTTACGGGCGAGTTCGGTGGTGTAGCGCTGCCGGCCGGCGTCGAGCGGGTCGGCGGCACCGGCGGTGTGGGCGAGCGGGTCGGGCAGCCGGAGCAGCCGCAGGAGCGCGGCGGGCGAGGGGCGGGCGGCGGCCTCGGCGGCGAACAGGCCGCTCTGCGCGAGGACGGCGAGCCGCCGGTAGTCGCCGAGGTCGTCCGGTGGCCCGTCGGCCCGGTCGGTACGCCCGGGCGGTCCGGGGTGCCCGGAGTGCAGCAGATAGGCGATGCGGGCGACCGACCAGAGGTCGTCGCGGGAGTCGGCGGCGCCGCTCCCGGCCCGTTGCTCGGGCGAGGCCCAGGGCGCGGCGCCGAACGGTTCGCGGGCCTCCCCGGCGCGCAGCACCGCGTACGGCTCGCTCAGCCGCACATGGCTGCCGTCCCACCGCACGGTGTCGGGCGCGAGGGCCCGGTGGACCAGGCCGACGTCGTCCAGCAGCCTTACGGCGAAGGCGAGTTGGCCCACGATGTGCCGGTGCTGCTCCGCGCCGAGGTCCGGCAGGGCCTCGCTCAGCGGCGCCCCGGCCGACTGGTGGTAGAGCACGAACGGCTCGGCGCAGTCGAGGTCGTAGCCGACGATCCGGGTGAACACGGCGGCGAACTTCTCGGCTCCGTAACGTCGTTCGAGCGCGACGGCGGCGGTCACCTCCCGTTCGAGCAGGGTGTACGCGCGGGGGTCGCCCTGCGCGGAGGCGGGCAGCCGGACCTGGGTGACGGACCAGCCGGCGCCCAGGGTGAGAGGCCGGGTCCACCGGTGCGGCGGCCCGGGCGGCCGGGTGTCCTCCCCGTAGCGGACGGCGAACCGGACCGGATCTCCCTGGGGGGTGTGGAATTCCAGTTCCTCGGGTGGGTGTGCGCTCATGGTGCCGCGTCCTCCTCCGCCCTGATCGTGCGGACGACGTCGGCGCGGAGCGGGACGAGCCGGAGCACGCCCGCGTGCCGGCCGGCGTCGGTCCACACCACGTCCTCGGTGCCGTGGCGCCAGATGTCGTCGCCGGTGGTGCCGCGCCGCATGGTCTCCGGCACGAACCGCACCCGCCGTACGGCTCCCGGGTCCTGCGACAGCAGCCGCAGGTGCTCGGGGCCGCACAACGGGACCGTCGCGTCCCGGTCGTCGTCGGCCGCGAGCAGGCGTGTCACGCCGTCGGGGGCGACTCCGGTGAGGCGGGCCGCGTCGGGCCGCCCCCGGTCCTCCCGGCCGGCGGGCGGGGACGCGGCGGCGTCCCACTCCAGCCGGGTGCGGGTCTCGTCGAGCAGAGCGGTCATCGGGCCGTCGAGCCGCAGCCGGCCGGCGTTGCCGGGGTCGCGTTCGATGCCCGCCCAGCAGCCGTCGAGGATCGCGGTGACCCCCTCGACCAGGTCCTCGGCCAGGGTGTCGACCAACTCCGGTCCCCCGTCCCCGTACCGCCGCTCCAGCCACGCCGGCTCGGGCCGGCCGGGGGCGACCCCGGGATCCGGTGGGTCCGCCCCGGGTCCGCCGAACGCGTCCTCGCGGGGCGGGTCGCCGATGAGCGCACCGCCGTCGGGCGGAACGTCGGCGAACCGGTCGCCGGCAGCCGGAGTGCCGGCGAGCGGGGCGTCCGCGAGCGGGGCGTCGCCGAACCATCCGTCCGACGACGGCACCGCGCCGGGAGCGGTGTCGTCCGACCAGTCGTCCCAGTCCCAGCCCGACTCCGCCGGCGGTTCGTCGACCGGGCCCGTCTGGTGCGGGACGGTCGCGGCAGGCGCGCCGGCACGCGACCCCGTACCGCCGCCACTCCCCCCGCCCCCGCCCTCGTCCGGGCCCGGATGGGTGTCGGCCGTCGCCGCCAGGCCGCGCAGCAGCCGGGCGACCGCGCCCGCCCCGTCCGAGCAGTGGTGCCGGACCTCGGCGAACAGCCAGTCGTGGACGGCGGTCGTGACGACGAGGGCCCGGATCTCCTGGAGCGCGCGGCCCGCGTCCTGTGCGTCCACGCGGTCCCACCAGTCGTCGACGGCGCGGGTCCAGTCGCGCAGCGCGAGCAGGACCACGCAACCGACCGCCACGGGCAGGGTGAGCGCGCCCACCCACAGGGGCGGCGCGAGGAGATGGCCGAGCACCGCACCGGCCAGGCCGCCCGCGAGCCCGCCGGCCAGGCGCGGGGCGACACCCGCGCTGCCGCCGCCGTCGAGCCGGCCGTCTGGCGAACGGTTGGGCCGGTGGCGCAGCGTCCGGTAGGCGAGGGCGGCGGCGAGCAGGCCGACGGCCGGGCCGAGGACCCAGCCGAGGACCGGCCACAGCCCCGCGAGCAGCGCGAGCAGCGCGGTGACCGCCGCGGCGGCGGGCCGGGAACCGCCCGCGAGAAACGGGTGTTGCGCGCTGAGCCGGTCCAGGCGGGCCGGTCCGCAGATCCGGTCGAGTGTGGTGAGCCGGGCGGCGCTGCCGGCCGGGGCGGTCCGGGCCGCGAGGGCCGTGAGGCGGGCGGCGACCGAACGCAGCGGCAGCCGGCGGGCGATCAGCTCCCGGGTGTGGTCGCGCAGCGCGGGCACGGTGCCGGTCCGCGTGACCTCCCGGGGCAGCTCGGGGAGCCGGACGCCCCGGTCGGCGAGCAGTCCGCGTTCCTCGACGCTCGGCCGGGGGCCGCCCGCGACGGCGAGGACGTCGGCGACGCCGTCGCGGACGCCGCGCAGGGCGGTGCCGAGCCGTTCCACGGCGCCGGGCAGATCGGTGTCCGCGGCCCGCCGGGTGAGCAGTCCGGCCGGTCCGCGGACGCGCGCGTGGCCGTCGGCGGCCTCGTCGAGGGCGTCCGCGCAGGCCCGCAGCCGGGCTCCGATACGGCCCTGGGCGGGCAGCCAGTCGTGTCCGGCCAGCGAGCCCGGCACCGACTCGTCGAGCAGGGGGGCGAGTTCGCCGGGGACGGTGCCGACGGAGCCCGCGGCGGGCACGTCGGGGCCGGTCAGCGCCGCGACGGCCTGCCGCCAGGCACGGGCCCGGGCCTCGTCGCTCAGGTCGTGCTCCAGGATCCGTACCGACGGCACGGCGACCCCGTCGGCGACCCGGCACAGGGCGTCCAGCACGGCGTCGAACACCTCGGGGGTGGCGAGCACGTCCACGAGCGGCCGCAGCGCGGCGGTGTCGGGGCCGTGGAAGCCGTCGAGCAGCCACAGCACCCCGGCGGCCGGGGGCCGCAGGGTGAGGGTGCGGCGCAGGGTCCGCTCCTCCGGCGCGCCGACGGCGAGGCAGACGACGCGCGCGGGGCCGTACGAGGAGAGCCGTTCGTGCAGGAGCTGGTGGCCGACGAGCCGGTCGGCGTCGTCGACGACGAGGAAGCGGCGTTCGCCCGCGGGCTGCGGCGCCGCCAGCGCCCGCCGGACGGCCGCGTCGGGGCCGTACCGGTCCTCGGGGTCGTATGCCTCGGCCCTCAGGTCCAGGCAGACGGCGTGACCGGGCACGGGCCGGTCGGGGACGACGTCCCGGCTCATACGTCCTCACCGTCCAGGTCCCACGGATAGCGGCCGCCCTCGGGCTCGGACTCGGGCCGCTGCGGGGAGCCACCCCCGGAGCCGGACTTCGGCGCGGACTCGGACGCGGAAGCGGGCGCGGGCGCGGAAGCGGGCGCGGGCTCCGGCTCGGGGCCGCCCTCGCCCCATCCCGGCTCCGGGTCCCGGTCCGCGCCCGGCCGCCTCGCGCCGGCCGCCGGCCCCGCGCCGCCCGGCGCGTGCCGCTCGAACAGGGCCCGCAGCGTGGGCCGGACGGGGTGGCCGGCGCCCGCGAACCGCAGGTCGAGCGCGGCCGGGTAGGTGACCTCCCAGAAGTCGCGCAACGGCGCCAGCCATTCGGTGTACTCCTCCCCGTGCTCCGCGGCCAGCTGGTCGAGGAGCGCCCGCTGCCGCGGGGCGACCTTCTCGACGAAGTGGACGAAGAGCGGGGACGGGGCCGCGGGCGTCGTGGTGAGGCCCTTGGGTACGGCCTGCATCAGCCGGCCGCAGAACTCCTCGATGATCTGCCCCTCGTCGAGCAGCGCCCACCGTTCGTACGCGCGCAGCAGCCCGGCCCAGCTCGACAGGGCGCCGTCGAACTCCTCCAGACGCAGCGTCATCGTGGCGGACTCGCCCTCCTGGAGCCGGATGCGGACCTGGTGCGGGGAGTCCGCCGGGCCGCCGATCCGGATGTGGCCGTTCCACATCGCGCACAGCAGCCGGTGCAGGATCCGCCGCCGGTCCTCCGCGGTGGCGACCAGCCAGTCGTCCTGGTGGCCGAGCCGCTGCCGCCAGTGCAGGAAGTCCTCCTGGCCGCCCGAATCGCGGGCGTCGGCCCAGAGGCTGAGCACGGAACGGACCTCGGAGACGTCGGTGAGGTTCATGCCGCTGCGGAAGAGGACGACGGTGAGGGAGTCGGTGTCGACGGCCCGGTATTCCTGGGTGGCGCGCGGCGGCAGGTTGAGTTCCTGGCGCAGGTAGTCCGCGGCCCGGCCGTCGGCCTGGCTTGCCGGGTGCACGATGAGGATCTTCAGCGGGCCGCCGCCGTCCGGGCTGAAGCCGACCGGCAGGAGTCCGGCGAGCGCGGCGCGGAACTGTTCCAGCCAGCGCGGGTCGACCTTGGACTCGGCAGCCTCGTCGCCGGCCGCGGCGCGCAGCAGCAGTTCCATGGACGGCAGCAGCGGCCGGGCGAACCGGTCGTCGTCGGCCTCGCCGAACAGCTTCTTCACCCGCCGCTCGACAACCTGCTTGATCTCCTTGACGGCGGCGCCCGGCGAGCGGACCACGGCGTCGAGGGCGCCGCGCCACTCGTCGGGGCCGATGAGCCGTTCGAGCAGTCCGGCGGCGTCGGTCGACTCGGGCAGGCCCTCGCTCTGCACGAGCCGGTCGAGG
Organism: Streptomyces laurentii; assembly: GCF_040635425.1. Lineage (NCBI taxonomy): Bacteria > Bacillati > Actinomycetota > Actinomycetes > Kitasatosporales > Streptomycetaceae > Streptomyces > Streptomyces laurentii. The sequence goes on from NZ_JBEYHT010000002.1 coordinate 63,514, forward strand.
ACGTCGTCGTAGAAGGCGCGCAGGTTGTTCTGCGGGGGCAGCAGATAGGAGATGCCGGTGCGGTCGTCGCGGTACAGCTCGCGGCGCCGGTCGGTGAAGAGCTTGCCCTCGCTCTGCTCGTGGGCGCGCAGCGCCTTGGCGAACTCGCCCAGCTGGTGCTGGACCCGGCGCAACGGGGGCCGCCACTGCGCCTCGCCGGCCTGCCACGCGCGGTGCCACAGGGTCCTGGCCCGCCACTGGTACCAGGCTTCCTGGCGGGCGAGCGCGTCCTGGACGTCGGGGTCGCTCCACCGGGCCGGTACGAGGCCGCCGGCGCCGCGCTTGACGTGCGGGATGACGGGGGCGGAGGTCTGTACGTCGCCTGGCCGTTCGGGGTCGTTGCGCCGGTTCTCCAGCATGCCGGTGAAGCCGGCCGCCGCGACCCGGTCGGCGTGGCCCGGCATGCCGTTCAGGATGCCTTCGATACGGAACGGGCTGAGCGCGCCGAGGAGTTCGCGGACGGCCGTGCCGGGCTTGAAGTCGGCGGTGATCCGGGGCACTTCGCGCGCGAGGTCGGCCTCCAGGCGGCGCAGCGCGTGCTCCATGTCGCCGAGCCGGTTGCGCAGCTCCTGGGTGATGGCCTTGCCGCCCTTGGGCAGTTGGCCGGGCGCGGGCACGTCGCGGGCGTCGCGGCTCCACAGCCGGCCGATGCCGGAGCGGTTGAACAGTTCCTGGACCAGCCGGCCGTCCTCCGGGGTGGTGCGGCGGGCCTTGTCGCCGAGGCCGCGGACGGCCTGGGCGAGCAGCCGGGCGGCGACGATCTCGGCGAGGTCGTCCACGGGCACGGTGAGGGAGGCGGCCAGGCTGGTGGACATGCCGCGGTAGCCGATACCGGTCCGGGCGGGGGTGGAGCGTTCGACGCTCTTGTTGACGAAACTGGCGGCGAAGGACTGGTAGTCGTCGTCGGCCCGGCCGCCCGCGCCGTTGTCCTCGCCGAGTTCGGTGCCGATGAGCGACATCACCATGGCCGTGATGGAACGGCGCAGGTCCTCGGTGCCGATGACGGCGGGCTTGGAGAAGAGGAACGCGGTCTGCACGGTGGAGGGGCGCAGCGCGACCACGCCCTCGCCGGGGTAGTGGACGCTGATCCGGCCGCGCTGTTCGACATCGCCGACCTCGTCGAGCGCGTCGGGCACGTTCTGGTCGTCGACGAGCCGGGAAAGGTCCACGAGCGAGCGAGCGGCGTTCAGTTCGGCCTCGCGGCCGCCGCCCGCCTCGGGCGGGAACGCGGAGGGCATGACGACGAGCGGGTAGATCTTCACGCCGGGGACCCGCGACTTGCGGAACTCGTCGCCGATGAGGTGGATGAAGTCGTAGAAGATACCCGCGCCGGTGCCGCCGGCGACGGAGAAGGCGACGAACACGTCGCAGCCGCGGATCCGGCCCCCGCCGACCCGCTGGAGGTCGCCGGCCGAGCCGCCGATGGCGCCGATCGCCTCGCGCAGCTGGCGCACCACGGGCGCGAGACCCGAGCGCATGGTGGCGAACAGGGCGGCCCGGCCCACGGTGGGCAGCTGCCCGGCGCCGGAGCTGAGCGGGGCGACGCGCGGCTGGCGGGCCTGCGGCGGCAGCCAGTGCCGGGTCTCCTCGTGCAAGGCGATCCGCAGCATGCGGGTGACCTCGGGCGAGGAGTCGCAGTCGGTGGGCAGCAGGTCGCGGACCATGCGGGAGGTGCGGGCGTAGGCGGCGCTCTCGGCTCCCCTGGCCCGGAACTGCGGCTGGCCGAGCAGTTCGGCCTCGCTGAAGTCGGCGTACACGAACTGCAGGCAGTCGGGCAGCTGGAAGGGCAGCCGCCGGCCGCCGTCGACGAGGTCGGTGCCGTCGGGGCCGCACAGTTCGCGGCGCAGGCCGCGTTCCAGTTCGCTGCCGATGCGTCCGCCGGTGCCGCCGAGGCCCACGAACAGCATGGGCTGGTAGATCTTCATATCGTCTCCCCTTCAGGCCCGAAGGAGCGCGGGGTCGCGCGTCCGGACGGGGACCTGGCCGTGGATCGTCGTGGGTCGGGCGTGCCGGCGCGGGCACGCGGGCGGGTCAGAAGTCGGGGTGCGGTTCGGGGGCGGGAGGGGCGGACGGCGCGGCGGCGGTGCCGTCGGCGCCCGGGGCGGTCGCGGGGTCCGGGCGCCGTGGCGGGCGGCCCGGCCGCGCCCCGCGCGGGGTGCGGACCGGCCCGGTCCGGCCGCGGAAGCCGCCGGGGGTACGGATGACGAGTTCGGCGTCCGCCACCTCGACCGGGACCGCGGTGTGCACCGGTGTCTCGGGCCCCGTCTCGGGGCGCAGCAGGAGCGCGCCGGACCCGGTCCTGCGCAGCCGGTGGGCGGCTCCGGCACCGTGCGCGTGGTGCAGGGTGGGGGCGGGGCCGGCCGGTTCCTCGATGGTGAAGCGGAACTCCCCGCCGGGGCTCTGGCCCGCGCGTACCTCCAGGGTGTCCAGGACCCAGCCCCCCTTGCGCAGTTCGATCCGGACACCGGTCAGGTCCAGGCGGCGGCGCCGGGCCAGAAGCTGGACGGCGATGAGGGCGGCCAGCAGGACCAGGACGACCGCGCCCCCGATGACGTACGGCCACCAGCGCTCCCACCAGGTGGGCGGCGCCTCCACGTGGACGTCGAGGAAGGCGGTGTCGAGCGTCTCTCCGGCCCGAGCGGTGTCGGTGACGGCGAGGCGGGAGCCCAGTTCGCCGAGGGGCGTGCCCGCGCCGAGGGTGACGGTGAACCTCGCGTCGACGGACCCGCCGGGCGGGACGACGACCGTCTCCGGGCTGATCCGGGGCGCGGCGCTCCCTGCCTTCGGACCGCTGCCGCCGGTGCCGGTCCCGGTGCCGGTCCCGGTGCCGGTGTCCGGGGTGTCCGGCGCGTCGTCGGCGAGGGCGATGCGCAGGGTGTGCGGGACGGTGTCGTGGTTGGCCACTTGGAGGACGCCCGGCACGGCGTCGCCCGGGTGGGCGGTGACCCGTTCCAGGGAGAGCTGGGCCACCACCGGCGGGGTGCCCTCGGCGATCCGGGTGTGGAAGGGGCGCCGGTCGGAGGTGATGCCCGGCGCGGCCATGCTCGTGGTGAGTTCCAGGTCCCCGGTGGCGGTGGCGGGGACGGTGACCGTTCCGGTGAAGCGGACGTCTCCGGCCGTACGGTCCGGGGCCCGGCCGTCGTCGGCGAGCCGGAACGCCACCGGGGCGAAGCCGTCGCCCGCGAGGTGGGCCGTGACGGTGACCCCTTCCAGCTGGCGCGGGTCGGCGACGACGACACCGCGCCGGGTCTGCAGCCGTACCTCGACGACGGTGCGCTGACCGGGCCGGGGCGAGGCGGGGTCGAGGACGACGGCGGACCGCAGCCGGCCCTGCCAGAGGGCGCGGACGGCGACCTCCTGGCCGCGGTGGCCCTCGGGGGCCTCGACCCGCACCCGCCAGCGGCCGGGCAGCGGGTTGGTGACGCGCAGTGCCTCCACCGGCCCGTCCTCGCCGCTGACCTCGAACGACGAGCCGTCGAAGGACCCGTGGAGCGGGACCTTGCGGCCCTCGGGGTCGTAGTAGGTGACGCGGACCTTCGGGTCGTGCTTGCCGACGGTGAGGGAACCGTCGGTGGCGATCGGCGGGATCGTGACGTACAGGTCGGCGGGCGGCCGGGCCACGTCGCCCGTGACGATCCGGGCGCAGCGGGCGGCGGCGAAGGTCTCCTGGAGCGCCCGGTCGATGCCGGCCGAACCGGACACGACCCGCATCCGGGGAACCGATCCGGGCACGTCGGAACAGGCGCCGCGGAAGCCTCCCTCGGCCATCGCGGTGAGCGCGTCGCGATCGATCCCGCCGCCGAAGCCGAGCGGCCAGATCTGCACGCCGGCGGCCCGGGCGCGGGCCAGTTCGTCGGCGAGGCGCTTGGCCCCGTTGGCCTGGCGGCTGCCGGGGTCGGCGCCGTACTCGGGACTGTCGCGGACGTCGAGGCGGCCGTCGGTGAGGAGGAAGAGGACCCGGGGGGTCTTCGGCGCCTGGGCGCCGCCCGTGCCGGAGTCCTCGGTGAGGCGGGCGACTGCCTGCCGGATGGCGGCCGGGAAGTCGGTTCCCGGGCCGGTACGCACGCTGTCGCGGTGGGCGAGCCGGGTCACGCAGTCGCTGAGGCGCTGGCGGCCCGCGCCGTCGACGACGGTGGGCGGGCACACCTCGCGCACGGGCGACTGGCCGGACTTCTCCGAGCTGCCGAAGCCGATCACGGTCGCCCGGGAACGCTCGGAGATCTCGCCCTGGCTGAGCAGCGCGGCCGCCTCGGTCTCCCGGACGAGGTCCCGATCGCTGAGACTCTTCGACTGGTCGACGACGACGGCGAAGTCGATCGGGTCAGGGCCTTCGGAGGCCGGCGCCGCCGCTGCCCGGGCGGGCGCCGCACCGGCCGCGCCGGCCACGGCGCTCGCGGACGGCACGCCGAACGGGCCGGCGAGGGCGAGCAGGGCCGCGGCGAGGAGCAGGAAGCCGCGCGGGCGGCCGCGTCGGGTGGTCGTCGGATCGGTCGAGGACATGGCGGGTCACCACAGTTCGCTGAGGAGGGCCAGGAGGACGCCGAGCGCGAGGGCCGCGACCCCGCGCCGCAGCCACCGGTACTTGGCGGCGAGGACGATCCCGTGGACGCTCGCCTGTTCGAGGAACCAGCCGGTGGCGTCGGCGGAGGAGGCCTCCAGCCGGGCGCGCAGGTCGGCGGTCGGGGTGCCGGCGGTGAGGTCGCGCAGCAGGGTGCGGGAGGCGCCGGGGCGGGTGCGCGGCAGGACGACGGAGACCAGCATCAGCACGCCCGCGGTCCACAGCAGCCCGGCCACGACCAGCACGGCGAGCGCGCCGCCGGCGGGCAGCGGGTTCTGGTCGCGGGAGAAGACGACGGCGAGGAAGGCGAGGGCACCCGACAGCAGGATCGCGGCCTTGGTGTCGGCGCGTCCGATGTCCTCGCGGACGGTGGTCATCAGCTGCTCGGCCATGCCGCGCAGTTCGGCGGGCTCGGGCGAGGGCGCGGGCGGCGGCGGTACGGCACCGGGCGCGGTATCGGGTGACGTGTCGGGCGTGGTGGCGTCGGGCGTGGGTGTGGTGGTCATGCGTCGTCCCAGTCGTCGAAGTCGGCGCTCGGCCGGGCCCGCCGGCCGCCCCGGTCGCTCTCGGCGTCGTCGCGCTCGAAGGACGCCTGGACGCGGGTCGGTTCGTACACCCGGCGGTCCGTCGAAGCGTCCGGTTCGGGCTCGAATCCCGGCTCCGGCTCCGGATCGAACTCCGGATCGAACTCGGACGCGGGTTCACGCTCGGGTTCCGGCTCGTCGTCCCAGAGGGGCGCGGCGGGTTCGGGAACGGCGCGCTCCAGGGCGGGCCGGCCCGCCCTGCGGCTGGTGTCGAGAACCCGCTCGGCGACCCCGCCGAGGACGGCGCCGGCGCTGCCGCGCAGATGCTGGAGGATCTGGTACGCCTGTTCGTCGACCTCGTGGCGCTCCAGGACCCCGGAGTCGAGCATCCGGTTGAACACGGCCAGCAGGTCGGCCTGTCCCTCGCGCTTCTCCTGCAGGAGCTGGGCGCGGATCTCCATCTCCTTGTCGGGGTTGCGCGCCATGTGGTGGGCGAGCTGGGCGAGGTCGCCGCGCCGGAACATCTCCTCGAGGGCGGCGGCCTCGGCCGCCACCCGCCGCCGCTCCCATTCCTCCCGGTGCAGGGCCGCCTGGGCCTCCCGGACGTCGGCCGTGAGCGTCACGTCGACCCGGTCGGCCCGGGCGACCTCTTCCTGCACCTTCTCGTCGAGGTCGACGAACACGTAGACCTGGGCGCGCAGTCCGATGTCGCGGCCGACGACCAGCCGGCCGGTGGCCAGGGTCTCCCGTACCGCCTCCTCGGCGCGCTGCGCCTCGGTGAGCCGGAAGCGGCGCGACAGCGAGCGCAGCCCGTCGAACAGCTCGTCGTGCAGCAACTCGGCCACGTCCCGCACCTGTTCGCGGACGACGAGATACGGGTCCTCCACCGTCCACCGCACCCGGACCCGCGCGTCGAAGAAGGCGCCGTCCCCGGCGGCGGGCAGCCTGAGGGCGAACCCGGTGACGTTCCGGCCCAGGCGCACCTCGAAGACGGTGTACGGGGAGCCAAGGAAGGGCTTGCCGCTGTCCTCCGTGCGGTCGGGCCACACGACCCGGTGACCGCCGTTGCGGTAGAGGAGGACCGCCGCGATCTCGCCGCTGCGGCGCCGGTACGGCGGGCTGATCTCGCGCAGCAGCGGCCGGCCTGAGCTCTGGGCGGACGACTCCTGACGGGAGATCTCCCCGTCCGCCCTGTCACGCCCGGCCACCTCACGGCCCGGGGCATCCCGGCCCGCCGTGTCCCGGCCCGGTACGTCGCGGTCGGGCGTCTCCCGGCGGTACCGCTCCTCGCCCGACGGCTCCCGCCGGGGCGTGTCCTGGCCGGCGTACGCGCGACGCGGCGCGCCCCGACCGGACCCGTCCCGTCGGTATCCGTCCCGCCCGGGCCTGTCGCGGTCGTATCCGTCCCCGTCGTACCTGTCCCGACCCGACCCGTCCCGTTCGTACGCGTCCTGGTCGTACGCCTCCCGGCCGGAAGGTTCCCGGCCGCGCTCGTTCTCGTAGGCCCCGGTCATCGGTGCGCTCCTTCCGCGACGGCGTCCCACATCCGGCGCGCCGCGCGCTTGTCCAGGGGCCGGTCCCGGTCCCGTACGAGCTGGTCGAGAAGTCCGCGGAGGCGGTCGCGGTCCCGGCGTCCCGCCGAGAGCAGGGGCAGCAGTCCGCAGACGAGGTCGAGGGCCGTGGCGTCCCGCGCCGCCCGGCGCAGCAGCTTGGCCAGCGCGTCCAGCGCCGTGGCACTGGAGCGCGCGGTGGTCAGGGCGCGCCCCACCAGGGCGCCGAGCGCCGGGGCGAGGTCGGGCCGGGTGGCGAGCAGGGCGAGGAGCAGCGGGCGGGCGGCGTGTTCGTCGAGTTCGGGGACGTCCCGGAGCCCCCACAGATGCGTGGTCCTGGTGGTCATGCCGCCGATCACGGTGAGGAGCGCGACGTTGCCCAGGTTGTGCCGGCCGTCGGCCAGCCAGCGTTCCAGGCGCCCCAGCACCGGTTCGGGATCACCCGCCGCCAGCAGCCGGTTGACGCTGAAGGAGGCCACCACGAGCATGTCGACGTCGCCGGCCTCGTGGGTGCGCACCACGCGCGCGATGGCGTCGAGCGAGCCGGCGAGCCCGCCCGCGGCCAGCACGTATCCGTGAGTGAGCAACGCCGTCTCCCACAGACGGGAGTCCTCCGAGGCCGCCCACTCCTTGAGGACGGCGGCGACGGCGGGGCGCACCTCGGGGTCGCGGGCGGCCTCGGCGAGGGCGGTCGCCGCGGCCATCCGCGCCGTCGGGTCGTCCGTGACGGCGAGCGGGGCGACGAGTTCGCGGAAGCCGTGGATCCAGTCCCAGGAGCAGAGCACCCCGGCGGCGAGGGAGGCGCGCACCCACACCTCGGAGCGGCCGTCGTCGCACAGGGCCCGCAGCCAGCGGGCCACCGGGCCGCGGACGTTGTGGTAGCCGTGCCAGACCTCGGCGAGCACGGCGGTGGCGAGCGCGTCGCCCTGGAAGCGGACGGTCCGCGCGGGCACCTTGGCCGGGCCGAGGTCCAGTTCGGTGTCCTCCAGGACGGAGCGGGCGAGGACCGGGCGGTGCTCGGCATGGGTGCCGAACAGGCGTCGGCCCGCCGGGTGTTCGGGGTCGAGGGTGACAGCCAGTTCCCAGGCGAGGAGTTCGGCGGCCTCGGAGGCGATGCTGTAGGCGGAGCCGTTGAACACGGCCACGGAGATCCGCAGGGCGGCGGCGCCGAGCCGCGGCAGCGCCTCGGGCAGCGAGCCGGGCCGGTCGGAGCCCGCGAACCAGGCGCGTGCCTGGGCCTGCACGAAGGTGCCGCACTCCTCCAGGAGCCGCGCGTCGGTCAGTTCGCCCCGCCGGTGGCCGGCGAGATGGGCGGCGAGCCGGGCGGCCTCGCGCGGCTGGAGCTCTTCGAGGCCGAGGGCGGCGACCACGTCGGGGCGCCGGGCGAGCGCCCGCGCCTCGGCCAGGGCCTCCTCGGGCGCGTCGCGCAGCAGCAGCCGCAGATGGCGGTGAAGGACCTGGCCGGCGGGCGGCGGCGCGCAGTACGTCCCGTACCGTCCGCGCAGCAGCCGGTCGGCGAGGTCGCCGCTGTCGACGACGACCACCGCGTACCCGCCGACGCCGTCGAGCAGGTCGGCGAACCGGTCGAGGTGCAGTTCGGAGAGGCGGGCCGGAGCCGTCGGCGGGCGGTCGGCGCGCTCCCGCCCGGCGTGCCGCGGCCCGTGTTCGGGACGGACGTCCTCCGTAGGGTGTTCGAGGAGGTGTCCCGCGTTCTCGTGGAGGGCGTCCGCGGTGATCTCGTCGACTCCGTGGCGCGGGTCGAGCCGGAACACCCGGCGTCCCGGAGCCGCCTCGTCCTCCGCGCCGGTCGTGGCACTGCCGACCACCTCGGCGAGCAGGGCGAGCGCGGTGGTCCTGCGTCCGCTGCCCGGCTCCCCGCACAGCACGAGGACGCGGTGGCTGCGCAGCCGCTCCTTCATCCGCTGGTAGCCGGCGGTCTCGCAGTAGACCTCGTCGAGGTGGTCCAGGGTCTCGGCGGGGACGGCGCCCTGGACGAAGTGGGGGCGGTCGCCGAGGTAGTAGCTGAAACGGTCGCCGTGCTGGACGAAGGCGTCGCGGCCGGCCGCCGTGTGGTGGTCGCCCGGCCGCGCGGAGCCGCCGCGCAGGGACCTGCGCGCGGAACGCGCCGTGCCGGCGCTGCCGGTCCGGCCCGCGTCGCCGGGACTCCGGTCCACGCGCGCGAAGGGGCTGGGCTCGGGGGCCGCTTCGGGAGTGCCTTCGCCGCCGCTCCGGGCGCCGTCGTGCGCGTCGCCGCCGTCCTTGGCGGGCTCGGGCGCCGGGTCGGGGGGCGCTTCCGCGCCGTGCTCCAGGTCGTCGTCGCTCATGCCCGCCGCTCCCTGCCGCCGTGCCCGTCCTCGTCGCGACGCGCGGCGGCACGGGCGTTGTCGCGGGAGTCGCCGCGGGAGTCGTCGTCACGGCCGCCGCCGTCGTTACGGATGCCGGTGAACCCCCCGTGGAACGTGTTGCCTTCGACGATCTGCATGTCGCGGCCCGCCGTGTACGTCCGGCTGCCCGGCGCCTGAGCGGGTGCGGGCGGTGGGCCATCCCCCCGCGACGGCCCACCGCCGGTCCTGTGTCCGCCGTCCCGCGGGTCACGCGCGGCCTCGCGGCCGCCGTCCCGCTCGCGGTCCCGGCGGTCCTGGGGCGGCGCGAGGAGTCCGGGCACGAGGAACCAGGCGTCCTCCGCGGTCTCCTTGGCGACCACGGCCTCCCGGCGGTAGTGGTCCGGCTCGATGTACCGCCCGCCCTCGGCCACCACCGTGCGGTAGAGCCAGTCCGAGACCACGATCAGCAGGTCGGAGTCCGGGACGTCCGCCATGATCCGCCGCGCCGGCGCGCTGTCGCAGAGCCGGCAGGCGAGGTCCACGGCGCGGCCGACGAGTCCGCGCCCGTCGTCGAGGACCAGCCCCGCGTTCATGCCGACCCGCAGCCGCAGCCGTACCCGGCCGCGCGCGTTGTGCTCGCGCAGGCTCCGGTGGAGGGTGTCGATCCAGCGGCCGGCCATCAGGTCCGGCGGAACGTCCGGGCGGAGCGCCGCGAGGATGCCGTCACCACGGTCCTCCTGGTGCACGGTGCCCGGCTCGATGCCCACGGACGCGTACGCCTCGCCGAACGCCTCGTACAGGGCGGCGCGGACCAGCCGCTTGTCCCCCATGCCCAGGCGTCCGGAGCCGACCACGTCCCCGAAGACGACGAACCGGTGCAGGGCCCCGGTGCTCGCGCTCACCCGCGCGCCGGCCCCGGCCCCCGTGCCCGTCAACGCGCCCGTCCTCGTACTCGTATCCGAACCCGATTCCGCGCTCGCTCCCGTACTGCTCACTCGGACTCCTCTGAGATGCTTCAGGTGGTTCCGTGGTGGTGACGCGTCCAGACTGGCGGCTGCGGCTCGCGGGCGATGTAGCGTTTTACACAGGCGGGGGTTGTTCGTCCGACGAATGCGCGCCGGGATGCGCGCGCCCCGGGCGTTCTTGCCTCCCCGGGCGCCCCGGACGCGTCTCGCGCGCCGGGCGGCCCTGTGCGAGCAGCACGAGCACAGGCATGTCGATCACGATCACGGTGCGCTGGGCGGTGCGGACGACCCCTTGTTCGCGCAGCAGCCGCAGCGCCTTGGCCACGGCTTCGCGGGTCGCCCCGATGGCCGCCGCCAAGTCGTGCTGGGGCAGCGGAAGTTCCAGTACGGTGCCGGACTCGGCGCGCCGGCCGGCGCGTTCGGCGAGTTCGACGAGGCGGGCGGCGAGCCGCTGGAGGACGGTCTCCGAGGCGAGCGAGCGCCGTTCGACGTCGGCGCTGCGCAGCCGGGTGGCGAGCTGCCGCATGATGAGGGCGGTGGCGTGCGGCCGGGCGGCGAGGAAGCGCCGGAACCGGTCGCCGGAGATGGCGACGGCCTCGACCTGGCCGAGCGCGGTGACGGTGGCGCTGCGCGGCCCCCGGTCGACGGCCGCGAGATCGCCGACCACCTCGCCCGCCCCGCGCAGCGCCAGGATGAGCCGGGCGCCGCGTTCGGTGCCGACCGAGACCACGGACCAGCCGGAGAGCAGGGCGAGGACGTACGCGGAGGTGTCGCGCTCGCGGATCATGACCTCACCGGGCGCGTAGCGGCGCGGGGCCCCCTCGGCGAGCAGCGCGCGACGGTCTGCGGCGGGAAGGGCGTGCAGGAAGGACCGGTCCTGGCCGAAGAGACTCATTTCCCGATTCCACCCCCGACCGCCGCCCGGCGCGCACCGGATCGGTGAAACCCGGCCAACGCGTCTCCGGAATCACAGTATTGACACTCCGTCACTCCGTGGAGTGACGAACCTAGGGCCGCCATGCCATCCCGTCAACGCGGGCGAGTGAGCACACCGGGGCGCAAGGAAGCGCATTGCACGCCCTCTTGCGCCCCCACGCCCCGTGGGCCGTGCCCGGCGGCGCCGGGACCGTCAGAGCCGGGGGTCGACCGGCTCCGACTCCAGCGCGAGGACCGCGAAGACGGCCTCGTGCACCCGCCACAGCGGCTCGCCGGCCGCCAGCCGGTCGAGCGCCTCAAGCCCCAGCGCGTACTCCCGCAGCGCCAGCGACCGCTTGTGCCCGAGGAACCGTTCACGCAGCCGCGCCAGGTTGTCCGGACGGGTGTACTCGGGACCGTAGATGATCCGCAGGTACTCCCGGCCGCGCACCTTCACGCCCGGCTGCACCGGCCGCCCGCCGCGGCCGGTGGCGACGGCCGCGAGCGGCTTGACGACCATGCCCTCGCCGCCCGCCGCGGTCAGCTCCCGCCACCAGTCGGTCCCGGCGCGTACGGACGCCTCGTCGGCCGGGTCGACCACCAGCCGCCGGGTGGTCTTCAGCAACCCCGTCGGGTCGTGCTCCACCAGCCGGTCCAGCCAGGCCAGTTGTTCGTCGTGCGGGACGGCGGTCAGGGACCTGCCGCGCGCGGCGAGCACCTGGAAGGGGGCGAACCGTACGCCCTCCAGACCCTCGGTCGGCCAGCAGTAGCGACGGTACGCGTCGGTGAACGCCTCGGCGTCCACCGCCCGTTCGCGCTGCCGGCCCAGCAGGGCGTCGATCCCCTCCACTCCGCGCGCGACGGCCTGTTCGAGCGCGGCGACCGCGTCCGGGAGGACCGCGCGCGAGGCCGCGCCGACCGCCGCGTACTGCGTGCGCAACAGCCCCACCGACTTCAGCGACCACGGCATCAGCTCGCCGTCGAACAGCAGCCAGTCCGTGTCGAGTTCGCCCCACAGCCCGGCCGCGCCGACCGCGGCCCGCAGCCGCTGGAGGACCTCCTCGGTGGTGTCCGGGTCGCCGAAGAACGGCCGGCCGGTACGGGTGTACAGCGCACCGGTCACACCGCGCCCGTCACCCGGGCCGTCGTCCTCGCCCGCGCCGTCGACGCCGAACCGTTCCGCGGCCGCCGCGTTCCGGCAGACGAGGGCGACGGCCCGCGAACCCATGTGCTTCTCCTCGCACACGACCCGCCCGACCCCGTCGGCCGCGTACTGCGCGAACGCCTCGGCCGGGTGCTCCAGGTATCCCTCCTCCTTCGAGGTCGCGGTCGGCGCCATCGTCGGCGGCAGATAGGCGAGCAGCCGCGGGTCGACGGCGAACCGGCTCATCACCTCCAGGGCGGCGGCCGCGTTCTCCTCGCGGACCGCGACCCGGCCCATCAGCCGGGTCTCCACACCCCGGCGGCCGTGCACGTCGGCGAGGTCCAGCGGCCGGCCCTGGTGGGCGCCGGGCGCCGCGGCCGCGAGCGGCTTGACCGGCTCGTACCAGACCCGCTCGGCCGGTACGTCGACCAACTCGCGCTCCGGCCAGCGCAGCGCGGTCATCCGGCCGCCGAACACCGCGCCGGTGTCGAGGCACAGGGTGTTGTTGATCCACGACGTGTCCGGCACGGGCGTGTGCCCGTAGACGACCGCCGCCCGGCCGCGGTAGTCCTCCGCCCACGGATAGCGCACCGGCAGCCCGAACTCGTCGGTCTCGCCGGTCGTCTCCCCGTACAGCGCGTGCGCGCGCACCCGTCCCGAGGTGCGGCCGTGGTACTTCTCCGGCAGACCGGCGTGACAGACCACCAGCCGGCCCTCGTCGAGGACGTAGTGACTGACCAGTCCGTCGATGAAGGACGCCACCTCGGACCGGAACTCCTCGGGCTCGCGCTCCAGTTGCTCGATGGTCTCGGCGAGGCCGTGCGTCGGCTGCACCTGGCGGCCGCGCAGCCAGCGTCCCAGCTTGTTCTCGTGGTTGCCCGGCACGCACAGCGCGTCCCCGGCGGCCACCATGCCCATGACGCGGCGCAGTACGCCGGGGCTGTCCGGGCCGCGGTCGACGAGGTCGCCGACGAAGACGGCGGTGCGGCCCTCCGGGTGGTGCCCGTCGACGTAGCCCAGCCGCGTGAGCAGGCTCTCCAGTTCGGAGCGGCAGCCGTGGACGTCGCCGATGATGTCGAACGGGCCGGTGAGGTGACGCAGGTCGTTGTACCGCTTCTCGCGCTCGATCCGGGCCGCCGCCACCTCCTCCTCGCCGCGCAGCACGTGCACCTTGCGGAAGCCCTCGCGCTCCAGACCGCGCAGCGAACGCCGCAGTTCGCGGCGGTGGCGCTGGACGACGTGGCGCGGCAGGTGGGCCCGGTCGGGGCGGGCCGCGTTGCGCGCGGCGCACACCTCCTCGGGCAGGTCGAGGACGATCGCGATCGGCAGCACGTCGTACTCGCGGGCGAGCCGGACGAGCTGCTGCCGCGCCTCGCGCTGCACATTGGTGGCGTCGACGACGGTCAGCCGGCCCGCGGCCAGCCGCTTGCCCGCGATGTAGTGCAGGACGTCGAAGGCGTCCCCGCTGGCGCTCTGGTCGTTCTCGTCGTCCGCGACGAGGCCGCGGCAGAAGTCCGAGGAGACGATCTCGGTCGGCTTGAAGTGCCGTCGCGCGAAGGTCGACTTGCCGGAACCGGTCGCGCCGATCAGGACGACGAGGGAGAGGTCGGTAACGGGCAGCGTGCGGGGCGCCGGGGCGCCGTGCTCGGTGGTCTCGTCGCTCATGCCGCGTCCTCCTTCGTGGTGTCCGGGCCGTTCCCGGTGCCGGTCCCTGTGTCCGTGTCGCTGTTGGTACGGGTGCCGGCGTCGCCGCCGGTACGGGTGAAGACGGCCATCTGGGTGGGCGGCCCGACCTCGGGGTCGTCCGGGCCGACCGGCGCGAAGACAGCCGCGTAGCCGTAGCGGCCGGCGACCCGGGCGGCCCAGGCGCGGAACTCCTCCCGCGTCCACTCGAACCGGTGGTCGGAGTGCCGGACGTGCCCCGCGGGCAGCGACTCCCAGCGCACGTTGTACTCGACGTTCGGGGTGGTCACGACGACCGTACGCGGCCGGGCCGAGCCGAACACCGCGTACTCCAGCGCGGGCAGCCGCGGCGGGTCCACGTGCTCGACGACCTCGCTGAGCACGGCCGCGTCATAACCGGCCAGCCGCTTGTCGGTGTACGTGAGCGCGCCCTGGAGCAGCGTCACGCGGGCGGCCTGCCGCTCGCCCATCCGGTCCAGACGCAGCCGGCGGGCGGCGACGGACAGCGCCCGCGCCGACACGTCCACGCCGACGACCTCGGTGAACCGCTTGTCCTTGAGCAGGGCCTGCACCAACTGCCCCTGCCCGCAGCCGAGGTCGAGCACCCGGGCCGCGCCGGCGGTGCCCAGCGCACCGAGGATCGCCGTACGGCGCCGCTCGGCGAGCGGCACCGGCCGTTCCTCGGTGTCGGTCGCCTCGTCGACCGCGTTGTCGACGTCCTCGACCTCCAGGCCGTCGGCCTCGGCGAGCCGTACGAGGGCGAGCCGCTCGGTGGCCTGGCGGGTGAGACTCCGGCGCCGCGCGAGATAGCGGCTGGTGATCAGCTCCCGCTCGGGGTGGCCGGCGAGCCAGCCGTCACCGGCGCGCAGCAGCTTGTCCACCTCGTCGGGCGCGACCCAGTAGTGCTTGGCGTCGTCGAGCACCGGCAGCAGGACATAGAGCTGGTTGAGCGCGTCGGCGAGGCGCAACTCGCCCTCCAGGACCAGCCGTACGTAGCGGGAGTCGCCCCACTCGGGGAACTCCGGGTCGAGCGCGACCGGCTCCGCCGTGACGCTCGTCCAGCCGAGCGGCTCGAACAGCCGCGTCACGAGACCCGGTCCGCCGCGCGCCGGCAGCGCCGGGATCTCGATCCGCAGCGGCAGCGGCGCGGCGGCCCGTTCGGGCAGCGCGGCGCAGGTGCCGTGCAGGGCGGTCGTGAAGACCTTGGCGAGCGCGACCGCCAGCAGCGACGACGCGGCGTACGGCCGGTCGTTCACGTACTGCGCGAGCGCCGCGTCGGGCGCCCCGCCCCGGCCCTTTCCCCGCCCCTTGCGCACCAGCGCCACGGGGTCGACCTCCAGCAGCAGGGCGGCGGTGCACCGCTCCACGTCCGCCTCGGGGTACAGGACGTGCGCGGTGCCGTGCGCGGTCGTGAAGGACTGCGCCTTCCCGGGATGCTTGTGCAGCAGGAAGCCGAGGTCGGTCGCGGGTCGCTGAGGCGTACCAGTGGTACGGATGGTGAGGAACACCCGTCCGAGTATGACCAGGCACCCCTCCGTCGACCAGGCATTTTCCGCGCCCGGCGGGGTGGCGCGCGGCGGGCTTGCGCCACCTGGACGACGCGGCGGAGCGGGGCCGGCGGACGCGGACGGGCGACCACCCGCACCTCGGCATCGACCGGCCCGGCGAGCCGGCCGGCGCGGCCTCCGCCTCCTCCTTCAACGGGAACTGACACCCCGCCGCCCGCGCCCCGGTACCGCCTCACCCGCCCCGTGTCCCCGGCTCCAGTCCGGCGGCCAGGGCGGCGATCGCGGCGGGGCCGACGCGACAGCAGCCGCCGATCAGCCGGGCACCCGCGGCACGCCAACGCGTCGCCCCGGCCGGGTCGAAGGTGGCCGGGCCCCGCCAGTCCCCCGCGCCCGGGTCCCAGTCCTCGCCGCTGTTCGGGTAGACGACCACCGGCTTGCCGGTCACCGCGGCGGCGATCTCCACGGCGGGCCCGGCGTCCTTCGGGGCGCAGCAGTTCACCCCGACCGCGACGACCTGGTCCCGGCCCGCCGCCAGGGCGAACGCCTCCGCCAGATCCTGTCCGGCGCGGGTGCGCGTGCCGTCGACGGTGTACGAGAGCCAGACCGGCACCCCGCACCCCTCGGCGGCCCGCAGCAGCGCCTCGGCCTCGTCGGTGTCGGGCACCGTCTCCAGGGCCAGGACATCGGGCCCGGCCTCGGCCAGGACCTCGATCCGGGGCCGGTGGAACCGCGTGAGCGCGCCGACCGACAGCCCGTACCGGCCCCGGTACTCGCTGCCGTCGGCGAGCATCGCCCCGTACGGCCCGACGGAGGCCGCCACCCAGGTCTCCCGCTCGGCGGGCCCGGCCGCCGCCCGGGCGAGCGTCACGCCGCGGGCGAGCAACCGTGCCGTCTCCGTCCGGCCGGTCCCACGCCGGGCGAAGCCCTCGAAGGTGGCCTGGTAGCTCGCGGTGGTGAGGACCTGGGCGCCGGCCGCCACGTACGCCGAGTGCGCCGCCTCGATCCGCTCCGGACCGTCGGCGAGCAGCCGGGCGGACCAGAGCGCGTCGGAGAGGTCGCAGCCCTGGGCCTCCAGCTGGTTGGAGAGCCCGCCGTCCAGCACGAGCACCCCGTCGGCGAGGGCGGCGCCCAGGGTGCGGCCGGGCCTCACCGGATCACCCCAGCTGCGACTGGACCTGACCGGAGATCAGCTCCAGATGGTCCAGATCGTCCAGGTCGAGGATCTGGAGATAGATCCGGCGGGCGCCGAGGGCCCCGTAGCGGCCGATCTTGTCCACGACCTCGGCGGGCGAGCCCGCGAGGCCGTTGGCCTTGAGTTCGTCCACGTCCCGGCCGATGGCGGCGGCCCGGCGGGCCACCTCCGCGTCGTCCCGGCCGACGCATACCACCAGCGCGTTCGAGTACACGAGCGCGTCGGCGGGCCGCCCCGCCTCCTCGACCGCCGCCCGCACCCGCCCGAACTGCCGCTCGGTCTCCTCCAGCGAGGCGAACGGGATGTTGAACTCGTCCGCGAACCGTGCCGCCAGACGCGGCGTGCGGCGCGCGCCGTGCCCGCCGACCAGCACCGGGATCCGCTCCTGGGCCGGCTTGGGCAGCGCGGGCGAGTCGGTCAGCTGGTAGTGCTCCCCCTCGTACGAGAACGTCTTGCCGGCCGCGGTGCCCCACAGCCCGGTGACGATCTCCAGCTGCTCCTCCAGACGTCCGAACTTCTCCTTCGGGAACGGGATCCCGTACGCCCGGTGTTCCTCCTCGAACCAGCCCGCGCCCAGGCCGAGTTCGATCCGGCCGCCGGACATCCGGTCGACCTGGGCGACCTGGATGGCGAGGACGCCGGGGAGCCGGAAGGTGGCGGCGGTCATGAGCGTGCCGAGTCGGATCCGCCGGGTCTCCCGGGCGAGACCGGCCAGGGTGATCCAGGCGTCCGTCGGGCCGGGCAGCCCGTCGCCGGACCCCATGCGCAGATAGTGGTCCGAGCGGAAGAAGGGTGCATCTTGCTACCTCGCTTCACTATGGCCTCTGACCAGTCATTCTTCTCCCGGTCCCGGCACAGCGCAAAGCCCCGGCCACCCTCCACGGGGGAAGAGGGCGACCGGGGCCGCTCACGGGGTCAGGAAGGGTCTGCCGTTCCGCCCCATGCGAACTTCATGTTCGGGTGTCGCCTTCGAACCTCCGCCATGAAGGAGTACGCGCCTGGCCCTCGCGCGCTCTCCGGCATCTGCGCTCCGCGCTCCTCCGCAACGTCCAGGGCCAGCCTGTAGAGCGCCGCCAGCGTCTCGTCAGGGGTAAGCCCCCGCTCCTCGCCTACCACTGGTTCCCACAGTCCATGCAGACGTTCTTCTGGCCGTTGTGGTCGTACGACGCGCTGCCACAACTCGGGCAGATGCAAAGCTTTGCGAGCCGCTGAATGACCTTCCGCACTGGAACGAACATCTGCCTACCTCTCGGGTGGGTATTCCTGCCAGTGCTCGTGTTCATCAACCCACCAGGCAACCGAACAGTCGAGACACCGATACCGCCAACGGGGAAGCCCCGTAAGCGTGTCCGCCGGCCTGGAGAGGACGACTCCCGTTTTGCTGCACTTGACGCAGCGAGCTGGGGCCTCTTCTTGCTCTCTGACATGCCGACAGGCTGTCGGCGGCATGGAGCCCCAACTCTCCGGTGGGGCGAAGAGCCGGGGCCGACCCGGTCCGACGGTAGACCTCGAAGAAGACCACCGGGCCGGGGCGTGGGTGTCCCGCTCTCTCTCCCCGACTCGACCGACGCCAGAAGAGGGCGGGATGGGCCGACTTGGCGGGGGCTCCATTCCCGCCGAGTCGGGGTCTACTGCCGGTTCATCGAGCACAAGATCACAACTGCCCCGCAGAGCGAAGCGACCATGACGGCCCACGACGACTACGGTGGTTCGCGGATGACGGTGAACCCGCATGGCCTTCGTCGTGCGCTTCGGCCGGGGTGCGTGGAGGCGCCGGCACCGGGCGAGCAGCCTGTCCCACTGAACCCCGAAGCTCCGAGCATGCGTGCCACACGGCCTCCTCACCGCCCGTCCGGGCTTCTTGGACGTGCGCCTCGTCGCCTCATGGCGCACCGTGGCGTCATGAGCTCCGAACCGCCGATAGTCGTCTACCCGCCCGACGAGGACGGAGGCCGTCGCGTGCGCATTGACGGCACCATCGTCGGCCGCGCGTTCGCGATGAAGGACGTCGTGGAGTTCCTCCGCTGTGCAGGGCATCCCGACGTCGAGGACTGGCCCGCCATCGACTAGCGCGGCGGGGGTCCTGAAGAGTGGGGTCGCTGAGTCGGGACGGCGCGATTCGAACGCGCGACTTCCCGGCCCCAAACCGGGCGCTGTGACCCCTGAACTACGTCCCGCAGGACGGCAGTTGGCGCTGCTATAGTGACGAGGTACGTCTCCCCATTTCTCCCTGGGCGGGACGAGTGCACCAAGCCCCGCTCCGTGGGGTTCGCGACCTTCAAACCAAGCCCCGCATTGGCGGGGATCGTCGCAAGGGCGATCGCAGGGTCCCTGAATCCTGCGCGAGTGCGGCTCATCAGGTGCATGACGTCATGCCAAAACCTGGTGCGTTCGCAGTCAACTTGGGAGGAATTTCGTCATGGCGACCAATCAGGCAACGCCCCCTGCTTGCTCTCACAGGGGCCGTGACCTGGCCATCGTGGGTCTCACGTCTGCGCTCGTCGGCGCAGTCGCGTTCACCACGGCCGTCCTGATGCACGAAATGCCGTTTACCGCGCTGGCAGCCGGCGGGGCTTCCACCGGAACCACGGCTGGCATCGGGGTAGCGGTCCTCGCGCTCCTGAAGCGCGGCTAGCCGGAAGGGGGCGGTCTCATCGCGAGGCCGCCCTCTTCGGCATGACGTCGGCCGGCTGCGCTGGATACGTCCGGGTGGCGACCGTCCGCCCTTCCGGACCGTGAGGCCCGGGTGATGGAAGCCGCGCCTCGGCGGCGTTCCCCGTCCGCGTCAACCTGCCGACCCTCAATGAGATCCGGCGCAGGCTCCATGACGGACGGAAGTCTTGGGGCGACCGGGGCCGCTCGACCGCGCTCAGTCCGGAGGAGAGTACGGGGAGCGCAGGAGCGGCGCCGGCCGTCGCATGGGGACCGGGAGCCGCGCCATTCGCCAGCGTCGCCCCCTCCCCTACATTAGTGATGGGGCGCACGTTACGCGGGGATGATCTTGCTCCGCCGCCTCCAGGAGCGCGGGGCCCAAACTGCCAAACTAACCCCCTTTTTTCATTCCTCCTAACGCGTGATAGATAAAATGAATTAGGGGTTCAGTTGGGCACTTTGGAACCATTGGTCACTCTCAGTTAACCAGGCTGACCAATCCGTCACCCTGCGCAGTCCAGCATGTGGGGAGGAGGATGCTCACCTGACGCCGGGGACAGGTCGACTGCGCCAGCGACGCACCGGTGAGCGCTGCGCAACCTCCTTGCCCAGCGCTGCACCCATTATCAACTTGTCACCTACTCCGCGTCGCCGGTCGGTGCAGCGGGCTTCGCCCACACGATCTCCGTGCGTTCGTCGCTCCGATCGCGCAGCGTCCCGCGAGAGGTTCCCGCAGGGCCGACAATGATTCGGTCCACAAACAGCGCGAGGAACGCTCGCTGCTCGTCGACATCCCAGCGTTGCCATGTGCTTTCAGGCGCGAACGGGTCACCGTCCGTGTGCTCGGTCCACTCATCGAGCGGGATCCGCGTCGACGAGGCGGTTTGAGCCGCCAGTTCAGCGATCCGTTCCGTGCACCGTTCCTCGTGCGCTGCATACTTCGCCATGGTGGCGCGGAACGCTTGCCGGGCAGTGGGGCCGACGTAGCTGTCCCGGTCGGCCGCGAGCCCCCGGATACTCTCCTGTACGTGTTCGAGCTGCGCCTCCTGTTCCGCCAGTTCGTTTGCAGCCGCAGGATCCGCACCTTGCTTGGCAAAGCGCTCCGATGCCGCGATGAGGAGTTCCAGATCATCAGGGTCCGCGGGGTCGAGCCCACTGACGCGTGCCCACACTCGCTCTGTGACGATGTCATTCAGTGGAGCTTGCCTGACACGTAGCGTGTGCTTCGGGACGTCACCTACCGTGCGCCGTAGGTTGCATGTGTACGACTCGTCAGAACTGGCGATGGTCAGTCCGGCGTCACACAACCCGCAGCGGGCGATGCCCCATGAACCGAGAAGCGTTCGATGTCCAGTGCGATCCCGTCGAGGAGCCGGGGCACGCCCGTCTAGCGTTTTCTGAATGGCCGTCCATGCCGCGGGACTTCGGAACCCTTCATGTGGACGTACAGGCTGCCCCTCCTCATCGCGAAGGATCTCCCGGCGCTTCGTCCGCTGATTCACCGCACCGATGGCGTAGCCCGCCATCCTGGGGTCTCTGAGGATGCGCAGGACGACAGTGGCTGACCACTCGTAATCCGCGGTGTCCTTCCCCTGGTTCTTCCGCCGCTTCTGCGCGGCCTCACGACGTGCCTTCGACTTCTCCTCGTCCAGCGAGTCGAGCGGAGTCTTGATGCGCTTCGCTGTTAGCAGCGTGGCGATAGCGCTTGGGTTCACACCGTCCTCCGCCTTCTGGAGGATGTGCTCCACAGTGTCCGCAGGCGTGCAGTCCGGGCCCGGGTCGAGAAGCCCCCTTGTCGTCGGGCCCGGCTTCAGTACGCGGATCGTCAGGCCGTCCACCTTAACTTCATCAGCCTCGAACCCGAACGGCACAGGGCCTGTCGAGTGCGATCCTTTTGCTTTCAGCCGCGACAGCGTGTCTCGAATGAACTTCGATTTGTTCTTCGATTCCTGGTGCGCCAGCCCTGCGATAAGGGAGAAGAACGCAACGCCAAACGGATTGTCGTCCGACGTGTTGATGAATGGCTCTTGGGTCGAGACGAGCGCCACGCCGCACTTCGCCAACTCCTGTTGAATGCGAAGCGCCTCCGCAGCACCCTGCCGAGTGAGCCGAGACAGCATGTAAATCACGAGGACATCGAACTCGCCGTTTCGAGCATCCTCTAGCATCCGCTCGAAGTCTGGACGGACTACGTTGGGGTCGTAACCGCTGATTCCTACGTCTTCATAGTGCCGCGTGTGCACCCAGTTCGCTTGCGAGTTGATAAACGCTACGCCCGTCTCCAGCTGCATCTTGGGAGACGCCTGGCTGTCCGTCTCGCTCTTATGGCTCTGCCGGCCGTAGGTGCGTGCTCTGACCATGTCCTGATCCCTGCGCTCCAGGGTGACAAGCTCCATACGTGAAGCCTAGGCGCCACCAAGGTAGTTGTGCGACCACTTCTGAAGAACGCGCCGAAGCCCAGGTCCTCGGTGGCCTTGGCGACCGTGAGCAGGGTGTCGTAGGACGCCCCTTGCTGGGGTTCCGTGAAGATTCGGAGATCCATGCCTCCATCCTGCACCCGGGTGCGTCAACCGATTCGTCACCCGGTGATCAACACGGCCTCGGCCGGGTGAATAACCGTCCCCGGTCGAGGGGCGTTGGGCCAGGCCAGTGACCTGGGCCGCGGACATGTCGTTGGCTCGGGCGTAGCCGGACCGCCCGGCCCCACGTGTCGGCCGACCTGCCGGGACGTCCCTTTGTGTGGTGGTCCTTCCCGTACGGGAGGGCCCCTGGCCGAGGAGGCCGCCATGTCCAAGGAAGCCGCGCCACAGCACGCCGCCGTGTCCGAGCAGCCCCTCACACCGCCGATGCCCGCGGTGTCCTCCGTATCGTCCGTACCCGCGCAGCCGCAGCGGGGAGACGCCCCCGCCGGCCTGCTGCGTCAGATGGAGGCGATGATGGCGGCGCTCACCGCCGACCTCTCGCAGCTCGACGCCGACCTCCAGTCCTCGGCGGACCGTCAGGCGGCCGCCGACGGCGCCGACGACCCGGGTCCGGCCGGACCCGGCCCCACGAGACCGGACGCCGCGTCCCGCTGACCGGGCAGCGGGGCGGGCCCACGGCCCGGCCTCCCCCGACCCTCCCCGACCGCCGCCGGCTCCTTCCCCGCGTCCCGGCCCGGCCGGCTCGGCCCGCACCCCGGCCCCGGGCCCCGCCACTCCGCCCGCCGTACGGCCACACACCGGCCATCGCCTCGGCGCCCCAGGCCCCTACCCGGGGCCCGCGCGGCCCCGGGCCGGGTCGGGCGGACGGTCCCGCTCGCGCACCGCGAGCCGGTGCAGCATGGCGCGAACACGGTCGCCCGCCTCGTCGGCGGCGTCGATCGCCTCGATGGACTGCCAGTACAGCCCGTCCTCACCCGTCGCGCAGGCCACGCCCACCAAGGCGATGCCCACGTCGCCGAGCAGCACGCCAAGCGCGGTCAGCGCCGCGCGCGTGTCCCCGACGGAGGTGAGCTGCGCGGCCCTCGGCACTCCGGCGCGCAGCGCGGGGTGATCGAACCCCACGCGTCCGCCGCCGGTCTCGCTCAGCCCCCGCGCCTCGCTCCGCAACTCCAGCGGCCCCTCGGCCGCGAGGTGACCTCCTATCACCTGAGCGAGAGCCTGAGCCTCCCAGGCCTCCCGCATGATGTCCCACGCCGTGTGGGCTTCCGCCAGCGCGTATCGCCCGTTCGCGATCAAACGCTCCGCGTCCATCAACGACGCCCCCGTTCTGACGACTTACCGCTCACTCATTCCATTACCCAGCGTGAGGCCGACCGAGCCTGAACACCAGAGGAATTCGGAAATCTGTGGACAGGAAGCTCGTTGAGGATAACTCGATCACTCCGTAGAGTGACGATCACGGTCGTCTCCCGCCTCTCGGGGCTCGCCGCCGGGGCCGGACGACGTGTCGTCGCCCCGGCGTCCCCGGGCCGGGAAGCGGATCTCGTTGCGGTCGATCTTGGCCGCGAGAGCCGTCAGCGGATCGACGCCGAGCACGCCGCAGAACTGCAGCAGATAGGCGAGGACGTCCGCGACCTCGTCGCGGACCCGGTGCGCCGTGTCCGGGTCCGCCATCACCCGGTCCGCCTCCTCGGGCGTCAGCCACTGGAAGATCTCGAGGAGTTCGGCCGCCTCCACGCTCAGCGCCGCCGCCAGATTCTTGGGCGTATGGAAGGGCTGCCAGTCGCGGGCCGCGGCGAAGTCGGCGAGCCTGCGCTGCAGGCCCGCCACATCAAGTTCAGTCACGCACCCAGGTCTACCATCGTCACACCGGGCACGTCCGTCACACCCGTAACCCCCTCCCCCACGGCCGCGACCAGCCGGACGTGTCCGCTCGCGCAGATCTCGCCGGCCAGGCCGAACAGAGCGGCCAGTTGCCGGGCATCGAGCGCGTGATCGAGCCCGTCGGCGAGCACGGTGAGCGTCTGCATGGCCTGCGGCACCTCGGCGACCGGGTCCATCGCGAGCACCCCGGGGCCGGTCAGCAGGACGAGCCCGAGGGCGAGATAGCGCAGTTCGCCGTCGCCGAGCCGGCCCAGTGCCATGTCCGGCAGGCCGGCCCGCTCCAGGACGGCCTCGACCGTGCCGCCCGTCTCCGATTCCCGTAACCCGAGCCCCGCGACCGTACCGGCACATCCCGCCGTCGCGAGGGCCGCCAGGCGGGCGTGGCGGCGCGGGCACTCGGTGGCGGTGCGGTGCAGCACGGCGGCCAGGTTGTGACAGTCGCGCCGCAGCCGGCCCTCGCCGACCGGCACGGGCTGCCGCATCCGGTGCGGCAGGGGGTGACAGGGGAAGGCCGCACGCAGTCCGACGACCACCTGTTCCGCGGCGGCCAGGACGTCCCGCTGCCCCTGCGTCTTCCCGGCGACCCGCAGCGGCAGGAGTGCCGTGCCGAGCACGTCGTCCGGGAACGGGGCGCGGGTCACCGGGGTGTTGCCGGCGGTGTGCCACTCGGCCTGGACGGTGCTGCGCCCCGGGTCCCGCAGCGCGGTGGTGAACAGGGTGCGGTCCGGCGAGGTGAGCCGTTCCCCGACGATCCGCAGGGTCGGTTCGGCCTGCACGGCGAGGTCGAGGTGGACCGGTCCCACCGGGCCGTCGACCGTGCAGCCGATCCGGAAGCCGCGCCGGCCTTGCGCGTCGGCCCGCGACCGCTCCGGTACGCGGTCGGCGGCGTCCGGCAGCACCTCCTCGAGCTCCGCGCCCGCCCCGAGCCGCGCGAGCGCCTCGTACGCGCGCAGGGCGGTGGTCTTCCCGCTGCCGCTCGCCCCGCGCAGCAGTGTCACGGGGCCGAGCGGCAGGACGGTCCCGCGGTGCACCCCGAAGGCCGAAAGCCGCAGTTCGGTGACGGTGGGCCGGAGCAGCGCCCCGCCAGTGGTCCGCTCGACGGGCACCGGCGCCGCCTCGTCGACCCGTACGGGCGAAAGCGCGGCCGCGAGCGCGAGGGCGGCCTCCGCGGTGGGGGCGGGGAGCGGGCGGGCGCGGAAGGGCACCTGGCCCGGGCGCCGTCCCTGCGCGGGCACGCGCCCGTCCGCGGAAGCGGGCGGCGGCTGCGGCCAGGGCGGAAGAGGCGGTGGGGAATGGTGAGATGGGTGGGGTGGACGGGGCGGACGGTCGGGGGCGCTGCCACCGGTGTTGGTCATGACCGGAAGGTACGCAGCCCTCCGCACGCCGAACCGTTACGTCTGAACGACCTTCCTACGAACGAGGGAGCGCGCCTCAGGCGTTGCCCGCCTCGCTCTCGTCCTCGGCGCCCTCGACCTCGGTGCCGGCCGGCGCCAGCAGGAAGACGTTGCGGTCGACCCGGTGCATCCCGCTGCCGAGGCCGAAGACGACGCCGCTGCTGAAGTCGAGGATGCGCTTGGCGACCTCGGTGTCCGCGCTCGTCAGGTCGAGCAGCACGGGGATCTGGGCGATGAGGTACTCCGCGACCTCGCGCGCGTCCGCGAAGACCTGGACGCGCAGGACGATCATCCGGCGCTGTTCGGCCGCCTCTTGCTGCTCGGGGATCGCACGGTGATCGATCCTGGACGGCCATTCATCCCTGCCGCGCAGCGGGACGACCTGGGCCAGGCCCTCCCACTGCTCGTCGGTGACGTCGTACCTCTCGTACCTACTCATAAGGCCATCCTCCCGTCCCTCACTCGTTCGGCCCAACAGCGACACGGGTCGAGCCACATCTTCTCCGGGAACGGGAGGCGCGGAGGTCCCGGAACGGGAGGCACGGAGGCGGGGCGGGTGATCAGCTCCGGCGGGCGGGTCCCGGCGCCGGATGGGTGCCCGTGACGGAGGTGACGACCGAGTAGAGACTGCTCTCGGCGGCGAGGAAGAGACGGTTGCGTTTGGCGCCGCCCCAGGCGATGTTGGCCACCGCCTCGGGGACGTCGAGCCGGCCGATCAGGGTGCCGTCGGGGTCGTAGCAGTGCACGCCGTCGTCCATCGCGGCGACCCACAACCGGCCGTCGGCGTCGAAGCGCAGATTGTCGAAGCGGGCGTCCGGGCGGGCGGAGGCGTCGGCGAAGACCGTGCCGTCGGAGAGGGTGCCGTCGTCGCGTACGTCGAAGACGCGCACGTACCCGGCCCGGGTGTCGGAGACGAAGAGCCGGCTCTCGTCCGCCGAGAAGACCAGGCCGTTGGGCGCCCCGAAGCCGTCGGCGACCAGCCGGACCTCGCCCGTGGCGGGGTCGATCCGGTAGACGTTGCCGGCACCGATCTCGCTCGCGCCCCGATGCCCCTCGTAGTCGGTGATGATGCCGAAGTCCGGGTCGGAGAACCAGACGGAGCCGTCCGACTTCACCGTCGCGTCGTTGGGGCTGTTGAGCCGTTTGCCCTGCCAGCGGTCGGCGAGCACGGTGAGCGTGCCGTCGTGCTCCGTCCGCGTCACCCGGCGGTTGCCCTGTTCGCAGCTGATCAGCCGGCCCTCGCGGTCCAGGGTGTTGCCGTTCGGGTGGCCGGCGTCGCGGCGGAACACGCCGACGGCGCCGGTCTCCTCGTCCCAGCGGAGCATCCGGTCGTTGGGGATGTCGCTCCAGATCACCTGCCGCCAGGCGGGCAGATAGACCGGGCCCTCGGCCCAGCGGCATCCGTCGTACAGGACCTCCAGGCGTGCGTCGCCGGACGTGCACCGGCCCGTGCGGAACCGCTCGTCGAACACCTCGTACAACTCGGGCCGCCCGCGCTCTGCCATGCCTCACCCTTCCTCATGACGTTCCGTCTTCGCGTTCCACGGTCCGCTGTCCACGCGCCGCGGTTCGCGTCCACGGTTCCCGTTCCACCCACGCACACCTACCGAACCGGCGCATGTCGTCGCGGGCAGCGCGCCGGTGCCGGTGAAGGTGCGGACGACGATCACGGGGCGGCTCCGGTTCGAGCGTCCGGTGCCGACGGGTGCGGAGCGGCGGGGGCCAAAAGCGGCCAAGTGAACGTGGGACACGAGATGATCGAACTCATGTGTCAAAGGCGGGTTTTCACTCAACCTTTCGACTCTCCTGGCCACCACGGTGAAGGGAGGGGAACGCGCCCCCCTCACCTGGCCGAAAACGCCCCTTCCGGCGTCCCGTTCCCCCTCGGCCGGTTCGGACCACGAACACCGCGCCTCTCCTGCGACCGCGGTTATCGTGCGCTGCCCACAGCACGCTTCCGCGCCACCCGAGGACGAAGACGGACGCTCATGCCCTCCCCTTGCCCACCGGCCCTGCCGACGCCCCGCCACCGCGACCGTCTCCGGGCCGTCTGGACCGTCCGGGCTGTCTGGACCGTCCGGGCTGTCTGGGCCGTCTGGGCCGTCCGGGCCGTCCCGGGGGTATGGACGCTCGCGCTCGGCCTGTGGGGGCTGTCCCGACAGAACAGCGTATGGCGGGACGAGGCGGCGACCTGGCAGGTGGCGCGGCGGTCCACCGGCGACATCCTGCGTCTGCTGGAGAACGTCGACGCCGTCCACGGGCTCTACTACCTGCTGATGCACGGGCTCTTCAGCTGCTTCGGGCCCGGAACCACGGTTCTGCGGCTGCCCTCCGTGCTGGCCATGACGGTGGCCGCGGTCTGTGTGGCATCCCTCGGGAACCGGCTCGCGGGACCGTGGGCGGGGCTGGGCGGCGGACTCGGGTTCGGGCTGCTGCCCGCCGTCCAGTTCCATCTGCAGGAGGGACGTCCGTACGCGCTCGTCGCCGCCGGCGCGGGAATCTCGACCCTGCTGCTCGTGACCGCCCTCCAGGACCGGGCCGGGCGGGACCGGGCCGGGCGGGACCAGGCCGCACTGGGCCGGGGACGGCGGTCGGCCCTCTGGGTCGCCTACGGCGGCACGATCCTCGTCTGCGGACTGCTCAACTGGCTCTCGCTGATGATCCTGCCCGCTCACCTCGCCACCCTCATCCGGGCGCGGGCCGCGCGCCCGGTCCGGGTGCGCTGGGCGATGGCCGCGACGGGCGCCGTGGCGGGGGTCCTGCCGCTCATCCTGTTCACCCGGACCCAGTCCGATCAGGTGTCATGGATACCGCCGCTGACCTGGCACATGCTGATCGGCCCGGCGATCCTGCTGGCGATCGGCGCGCTCGGCGCCCTGCTCGACCGGCCGCGGGCGGGCCGGCTGTCGGCGGCCTCGGTCGGGCTCCCGCTCCTCGCGCTTCCCCAACTCGGCCTGGTGGGGCTCTCCTTGATCCAGCCGTTGTTCCTGGACCGGTACGTGCTGTTCAGCCTGGTCGGCCTGGCGCTGCTGATCGGGGCCGCGATCGGCGCGGCGGTCCGGGCGGCCCGGCCGCGCTTTCCGAGGGCCTCACGGATGATCCTCCCCGTGGTGATGGCCGTGGCGACGGCGGCTCTGACACCGCAGTTCCTGGCCAAGCGGTCCCCGGACAGCCGCGTGGACGACGTCCTGGCGGTCGCGGACGACATACGGGAGCTGGCGCGGGACGGTGACGCGGTGCTCTACATACCGGCGGCGCGCCGCGACACCCGCCTGGTCTCCCCTGGAGCGTTCACCGGACTGCGCGACATCGCCCTCGCCCAAGGCCCGGTGGAATCAGGGACATTGAAGGGGGTGGAGAAGAGCCCCCAGCGGATAGGGGCGGCGATGCTGACACAGGACCGCATCCTGTTGGTCACGGACGCGGGAGAGGTCGCGCCACCCCTGTCGACCGAGCGGGACCGCGTGAAGACGTGTGTCCTGCGCGAGCACTTCACCCCGACGGCGGACCGCCAGATACGAGGGCGCAGGGTGACGGTGTACGAGCGGGTCCACGCGACGCCGCACGACGAGCCCGCGCGGGCGGCCAAGGACTGCTGACACCCGCACCCCGCACCCCGCGCCGGGAATCAGCTCCCGCCCCGACCTCCGCGGGAACGGGATCGCCACTCGTACGGCGGCACCGCCGTCGCGAAGACCGCTCCAGCGCTGCCGCGCACCCGGGCCCTCAGGACTGCTTCGCGTCGACGTTGCGGGCCAACGTCGTGAGCAGAGCGGGCAGTTCGGCCACTGCGCGGTCCGCGATCCCGGCCACGGTCTCCTCGGCCAGCACACACCACACCTCCTTGACCTGCCCCGCCAGCTTCTCGCCGCTCTCGGTCAACTCGACGATGGTGGCCCGCCTGTCGTTCGGGGCGGGGGTGCGGCGGAGGTGTCCCTGCGCTTCGAGCTTGCGGGTCATGAGCGTGACGCTGGGCGGCTCCACCCCGAGCGCGCCGCTGAGTTGGGCCTGGATCATCGGGCCCGTACGGGCGAGTTCGAGCAGCAGCGCCTCCTGGCCGGGATGCAGGCCGAGCGGAGTCAACAGCGTTGCCACGCGGGCGCGGTGACGCAGGCTCAGCAGGCGGATGGCCTGGTTCACGGCGTCGGCCTGGGCGAAGTCCATGAATCCTCCTTGACAGTTCTCTTATCCGGATAATTATTATCCAGATAACGTTATGCGCCTAAGCAACTCCGCGCAAGCGGGGCTGCCCTTCCCGTGCCCCACCCCGCGCGCCGATCGCCCACCCCACCCTCCGAGGAGACTCTCGTGTCATCCAGGACGACCACGACCTCGCTGCCCCCGCGCAGCTCGACAAGCGCCGCCGGCGGCGGCCCCGGCTGGAAGATCCTGGCCCTGGCCTGCGCCGTCCAGTTCATGGTGATCCTCGACGCGTCCATCGTGAACGTCGCCCTGCCCTCCGTGGACCGGGACCTCGGCTTCACCTCCACCGGGCTCGCCTGGGTGGTCAACGGCTACCTGCTCACCTTCGCCGGCTTCATGCTCCTCGGCGGCCGCACCGCCGACCTCTTCGGACCGCGGCGCATGCTGACCGCCGGACTGACGCTGTTCGCGGCGTCGAGTCTCGCCGGCGGGCTGGCCGGCTCCCCCGAGGTATTGGTCGCGGCGCGTGTCCTCCAGGGAGCGGGGGCCGCCCTGATGGCCCCGACGGCCCTGGTCGTCGTCCACACCCACTTCACCGAAGCGGCGGCACGGGCCCGCGCGTTCGGCGCCTGGTCCGCCGCGGGCGGAGTGGGCGGCATGGCCGGCGCGGTCGCCGGCGGTGCCATCACCACCGGCCTGTCGTGGCGCTGGGTCTTCCTCATCAACGTGCCGATCGGCGCCGCGCTCATCGCCGCCACCCTCGTGTTACTCGGCCGTCCGACCACGGAGCGGCGGGAATCGCTCGACCTCGCCGGCGCGCTCACGGGCACGGCCGGACTGGCCGCGCTGATCTACGGGGTCATGCAGAGCGGCGACCATGGCTGGACCTCCGCCATGACCGCCGGACCGCTGGCCGCCGGTGTGGCACTGCTCGCCGTCTTCGCCGTGGTCGAGGCGCGCACCACCGCTCAACCCCTCATGCCACTGCGGCTGTTCCGCCTCCGGGGTGTCGCCGTCGGCAGCGTCCTGCTCGCGGTGTTCGGTGCGATCGGCATCGCCATGTGGTACTTCACCTCACTCTTCCTGCAGGACGTGCTCGGCTACAGCGCCCTGTGGGCCGGACTCGGCCAGACCCCGGCCGCGGTGACCTTCATGCTCGTCGCACGCTGGGCGGCCGGGCTGCTGCCCCGCCTCGGGGCGCGGGCCCTGATCCTGATCGGCGGTGCCGCGTTCCTGGCCGGGTTCGGCTGGCTCTCCCAGGCCGGCGTCGACAGCGGTTACGCCACCCATGTCCTCGGCCCCACGCTGCTGATCGCGATCGGCATCGGGCTGGTGTTTCCCACGCTGATGGCCGCCTCGACCGCGGACGCCCCCGCCGAGGACGCGGGGATCGTGGGCGGTGTCGCCTCCACGGCGAACCAGGTGGGCGGATCGATCGGCCTCGCGATCCTCGCGACGGCCGCCGGCGCCGCGACCGCGGCGGAGACCGGCCGCCCGGCGGCGGCAGCCCTGGCCGCCGGATACGACCGGGTGTTCCTGATCGCCGCCGGGCTGGCGCTCGCACTCGCGGCAATCGGCCTGCTACTGCCGAAGCGCCCGTCCTCGCCGGCTTCCTGACGTACGACACATGCACCCGTGCGCCCGTACGGCCCCGCACGCCTCGCACGCCCCGGCCCGCGACACCCGAACGATCCCCGGCCGCCCCCGGCCAGGGACCTTCGATCCAGCCCCCGGCATGCCCGCCGAACCCCTGAACGACCACCGCTCCAAGGTCTTTGACGGGCCAAGGAGCGGCGGCTACGTTCGGACGATGGACATCCTGCGCTACGTGGCCTTCAGCACCGATCCGCACGGCGGGAACCCGGCGGGCGTGGTCCTGGACGCCGCGGGCCTCGACGAGGCGACGATGGCCGCGACCGCGGCGGAGGTCGGCTACTCGGAGACGGCGTTCGTCGTGCCCCGGCCCGACGGGACGCTCGACGTCCGCTACTTCAGCCCGCTCGCCGAGGTGCCCTTCTGCGGCCACGCCACCATCGCCACGGCCGTCGCCCACGCGCAGCGGCACGGTGTCGGCGACCTGCTCCTGCACACCCAGGCCGGGCCGGTCCCGGTGACCGCCTCGAAGCGGCCGGACGGCGCCGTCGTCGCCACCCTGGTGAGCGTCACACCGCGCACGGTGGAGATCGACGAGGCCGACCTGGCCGAGTTGCTGGCCGCGCTCCGCTGGGACGCCGCCGACCTCGACCCCGCCCTGCCGCCGCGCGTGGCCTACGGCGGGGCCTGGCACCCGGTGATCGCGGCCGCCGAGCGGAGCCGTCTGGCGAACCTCGACTACGACATGACAGCGCTCGGCGACCTGATGGCGCGCCGGGGCTGGACCACCATCGCCCTGGTCCACCGCGCGTCCGACACCGTCTTCCACGCACGCAACCCCTTCCCGCCCGGCGGGGTCGTCGAGGACCCGGCCACGGGCGCGGCGGCCGCGGCGTTCGGCGGGTATCTGCGCGAACTGCGACATGTCGAGCTTCCCGCCGTCCTGACGATTCACCAGGGCGCGGACATG
The DNA here is from genome assembly GCF_040635425.1 of Streptomyces laurentii. Classification (NCBI taxonomy): domain Bacteria; kingdom Bacillati; phylum Actinomycetota; class Actinomycetes; order Kitasatosporales; family Streptomycetaceae; genus Streptomyces; species Streptomyces laurentii. The sequence goes on from NZ_JBEYHT010000002.1 coordinate 94,975, forward strand.
GGCCGCCCGAGTCTGCTCACCGTGGGGATTCCGGCGGATCCGTCGAGCGGCATCGAGGTGACGGGTACGGCGGTACGCATCGGCTGACCGCACCGCACCCTTCGCGTCCCCGCACCCTCCGCCTCCCCGCACCTCGGACCCCGCACGCGGGAGCGCGCGTCAGCGGGGTGCCGTCCCCGCCGCGATGAAGAGGGGCAGCGCGAGGAAGAGACGGTCCCGCGTGGCCCGGGAGCGCTGGTCGGCGATCCAGCGGTCCGTCTCCTCGCGCGTCAACGCACCGGCGGAACAAGCGCCTTCGGCCAGTCCGGTCAGCAGCGGCAGGACCGCCGGGCCGGTGAGGACGCCGGTGCGTACCTCGACGGTCACGTCCCCGAAGCCGGCGTCGAGGAGCAGGTTGCGGTAACGGCGCGCGGTCCGCGGGCCGGCGGTGAGGTCGGCGCGGGCGTGGACCAGGGCGCGGGTGAGGGCCGGATGGTCGGAGTCGATGACGAAGGTGTCCCAGTCCTGGCCGATGAGCACGATCCGCCCGCCGGGGGCGAGGACCCGCAGCGCCTCGGCCAACGCCCGCTCTGGGTCGGCCAGTTCGTGGAACACCTTGTCGGCGCGGTAGCCGTGTACGGAAGAGTCCGCCAGGGGCAGTTCGTACGCCCCCGCGATCCGGAAGTCGGCCTCGGGCCACCGCGAGCGGGCGAGGGCGATCATATGCGCGTCGGGATCCACGCCGACGGCCGCTGCCCCTCGTTCGTCGAGTTCCGCCACGGCCCGGCCCGCGCCGCAGCCCATGTCCACGACGGACCGCCCCGGAGCGGCGCCGAGTACGTCGTACGAGAAGGAACGCGGTTCGGCGGCTCCCGGCATGTGGTCGGCGGCGTCGAGAAGGGCGACGAGGGCGTCCGTGGAGCGGCCGGAACCGGCTGTTTCCGTGGTCATGCGTGCCAGGCTGCGACTTAATGTCGGCATGAAGTCAAGCGAGCGGCACCAGGGGCCCCTGAGCGTCGGCGCCGCCGCCGCGCGCTTCGGGCTGGCCCCGCACGTCCTGCGCCACTGGGAGGCGGTGGGCCTGCTCGCCCCCGCCCGGGACCCGGCCGGCCGTCGCCGTTACGGGGCGGCCGACCTCGTCCGTATCGCGGTCGTCCTGCGCGCCAAGGAGGCCGGGCTGCCGCTGGACACGATCCGCCTCCTGACCGCCACCGCCGATCCGGCCCGGCGCCGGGAGGCCATCCGCGACGAGGCGGCGGCGCTGCGCGCCCGTATCGTCGCCGCCCGGGGCACGCTGGGCGCCGACGAGCGCGAGGCCCTGGTGGAACGTATCCGCGCCTACCAGCAGTCCGCCGCCGAACAGGTCGGAAAGCTTCGCGTCCAGCTCTCCCGCGCGGAGGACTTCGAAGCCACCCTGCGCGCCCGCGTCACCCCACCGCCCACCCCGTCCCCCGCTCCCGCGACCTCCCCCACGCGGCGGGACTGACGCCGAGGCCTCGAAGCCGCGAGTCACCCCGGTACACCATCACGCGAAGCGCTCGGACGGCCGTGATCGGTACGCAGGCCGAGCATTCCCGCTCCGCCCGGCCCGACCGGGACATCCTCAGGATCATGCCTTGTCCTAGGATGAGGCGACCATCTCAGCGGCCCGACGGACTTCCTCGCCACGCAGCCGGACGGCTGCGTGAACACCGACAGGACATGCCCCCACCCGCACGAGTCAGTTCGTGCTGCCTGGGGGCAAGTCTTGCTGTTCCGCGAATCCGTGGCGTCCGTGGCCGCCCGCTTCTTCGGCGGCTCGATCGCGGAAGGGGCTCTCGCGCTGATACTGGCCGAGAACTTCCTGCACGCACGCGGCCATCGCCCCTCCCCCTCGGAGATCCGGTCCTGGGAGCGCAGCCTCCCCATACTGGCGAACACGCTGATCGAAGCCGGACTTGGCGACGTTGAGATGCTGATCGAGTACGCCCTCCCCCTCACCAGCAAGCGCGCCGATGTCGTACTCGCGGGCGTGCACCCGGTCACCGGAGAGCCCTCGTACGTGGTCGTGGAACTCAAGCAGTGGAGCAAGGCGTACCCGCACGGGGAAGATCCCCGGCTCTGCCTCATCGACTATCAGAGCCAGCCGGTGCTGAACCCGATAGAGCAGGTGCGCGGCTACTGCGACTACCTCACGTCGTTCAACGGGGCACTGGAGCACACACCCGACTCGGTCGCCGGGGTGGCCTTCCTGCACAACGCCAAGGACTCCGAAGTGCGCTGGCTGCGAGAGGCGACCGAGGACGCGCATGGCCGCCTGTTCACTCAGAACCAGCGTGGCGCCTTCCAGAACTACCTGAAGTCCCGGCTCGCCTCGAAGTCCGGCGCCGAGGCCGCCGACGCCCTGCTCCAGGGAGCCGTGCGTCCGTCCAGGCAACTGATGAAGGCCGCTTCCGAGGAGGTTCGCAACCGGGAGCAGTTCGTGCTGCTCGACGAGCAAAAGGTCGCCTACGAACTGGTGATGTCGGCGGTCCGCACGGCCCGGCGGGCCAATCACAAGCAGGTGATCGTCGTGACAGGAGGTCCCGGTTCCGGCAAGAGCGTGATCGCTCTGTCGCTCCTCGGAGAGCTCTACCGAAACGGGGTGCCTGCCCTGCACGCCACCGGGTCCGCTTCCTTCACCAAAACGATGCGAAAGATCGCCGGCGCCCGCAAGACCGAGGTGAAGAAGCTGTTCCAGTACTTCAACAGCTTCATGACGGCCGAACCGAACGATCTGGACGTACTGATCTGCGACGAGGCCCACCGTATCCGTCTGACTTCCGAGAACCGGTACACGCCAGCCCACATGCGTACGGGCCGGCCACAGGTCGCCGAGCTGATCGACGCCGCCCGAGTGCCGGTCTTCCTGCTGGACCAGCACCAAGTGGTGCGCCCTGGTGAGATGGGCACGGTCGAGCAGATCGAACAGGCCGCGAAGGCCCAGGACCTGACGTGCACGGTCGTGGAGTTGGACAGTCAGTTCCGGTGCGGGGGCAGCGACGCGTACCTGCGCTGGGTGACCCATCTGGTCGGGCTGGAGGGCGACGGCCCCATTCCCTGGGAGCCGGACGGCAAGGTCCGGTTGCTAACCGTGGACACGCCTCAGGAGCTGGAGGCCTTCCTCACCGCGCGCAAGGCCGAGGGGTACAGCGCGCGCATGGCGGCCGGGTACTGCTGGAAGTGGAGCAAAATCACCCCGGCTACGACCGGCCTGCCGGCCGACGTGGTGATCGGCGACTGGGCCAGGCCGTGGAACGTGCCCGGGGACCGGTCTCTCTTCGGTGCTCCTCCAGCGCCTCTCTGGGCGACCGAGGAGGCCGGGTTCGGCCAGGTCGGCTGCGTCTACACCGCGCAGGGATTCGAGTACGACTGGTCGGGTGTGATCATCGGGCCGGACCTGGTCTGGCGTAGGGACCGTTGGGTGGTGGACCGGGCCGCGTCCAAGGACCCGATCTTCACCAAGGCGACCGGCGACGCCGACATCGACCGGCTGATCCGCAACACCTACAAGGTGCTACTGACCCGCGGCATGGTCGGCACGGTGGTCTATTCGACGGACCCGGAAACGCGGGAAAGGCTCCGCTCGCTCATTCCCTGAACCCTCACGCCGATCGGCGGATACCATGATCCCGCCGCGCACCTTCCCGGAGGGTACGAGGCCGCGGTTCATGTGCACGTCGAACAGGTCCTGAGTAACGAATGGTTGTGCCCGTCGTGTGGTGACACACGACGTGAGCGTGGCTGCCCGCAGGGTGCCCCCTGCCATTCAGATCTCATCAACCTGAGGGGCCGACATGACCACTGCCGAGTGCAAGCCTGCGCGTCGTGAACGGATTCGCGAGATCCTGACCGACATCGCTGTCGGAGTCGTCTCCAGTCTTCTGGTGACGGCCTTGACCGCGGTGGCGAACCTCCTCTTCTGAGGCAGGTACGTGGCGGGCCCGGAGAGCCCGCCACTCCACTGTCCCGCGTTCGGGCACCAAGGGGCCGGCGTCAGAAGAGCCGGGGATGAACCTCCGACGACTTGCGCTGCTTGCGGCGCCGTTTCCCGTTGGCTCGCGGCAGGTGCGAGGGGCGGGCCTCCTGAGGAAGATTCCGCCACGTCGGCCGAAGCCCGCGGATCTCCACCTGCCCGACGAGCTTCTTGAGGTAGTCGCGCGTCTCCTTGTCCGTGGAGTACAGAACCGTCGCCCGGCTGGCCCGTGTGAACAGCACGTGGTAAGCCTGGCGCACAAGGCGCTCGAAGGCCGCATCGTCCACGCTGGACGCTTTGACCTTCGGGTCGAACGAACCGGGCCGATCGACGCGCTTGATGTCCGAGTCGGGTGATTCCTTGCGCTCCTTGCCCCGACAAAACACCCATGTATCACCGCGGCGCACCATGTCCTCGCCCATGATCACGCCGCACCAGTCCCATTCCAGGCCCTGTGCGGTGTAGACACAGCCGATCTGGCCGAGGCCATTGGCATGGACGGACCAGATGTCCGATGGCGGTACCTGATCCGCGCAATAACTGCCGCTCTTGGCGTTCCAGGGCCGATGCCAGTCGCCGATGCGGACATCGGCTTCCAGCCGCTTCTCGTCGCCGACCGGCTCGCTCCACGGCCAGCAGTACCCCGCGACCATGCGCGCGGACGCGCCGGCCGCGGCTTCCGTCCGGATGATCTGCTCGAGTTCCTCAGGGGTGTCCACGACCTCGACATGCATCAGCCCGTCCGGTCGCCAGAGCTCGGGCACGTCGTCCGTGACGCCAAGGACGGCGCGTACCCAGTGGATGTAGGCACCACTGCCCCCGCACCGGAACTGCTCGCGCAGATCGTACTCACGCAGAACAGCGTCATACCGGTCGGCGGCATCCCTGATCAGATCGGTGGTTCCGACTTCCTTCGGGCGCACGGACTGTCCCTCGTCGAGGAAGAACACCGTCAGGCGGGATGCGTCGAGGAGTTCGTCCACCTGCGGCCCCTTCCCCCATTTCTCCCGCTCCTCCGGTGTCCAGAACTGATTCGTGGAGTGATCACGCAAGCGGTGCGCCTCATCGCAGATCAGGACATCGAGCGGTGGAACCGGGGTGTCGACGAAGCTGCTGAAGTACGCGAACGTCTCCTTGAACGCCTTGTCTCCATAGCCGACGTGCTCCCGGATGGCGGCGTTGAAGGCCCTGCTTCCGCTGGCGTACTTGACGGTCCGCCCCTGGCCTTCGAGTTCCGCCTTGATCTGCAGGCCGATGGCGCTCTTGCCCGTGCCGGCGCCACCGGTCACGAGGAAGATCACGCGCCTCTCGTCGGGGACCAGCGCAGGCCGCTCGGGATCGGGAAGGACCTGGGCCGCAGTGCCCATGATCTGGTCCGCGACCACCTTCTGTCGTCCACGCAGAGTAAAGACGGTGTCATCTCCTCGTGACCAGTTCATGGCGTCGAGGAGCGGGGTGTTGCGCAGGCCCATGGACCGCAGCATCGTCTCGGCCTCGGAGGCTCCGCCCGAGGCGGCGAAGCTCTCCTTCAGATCGTCGAGCAATTGGGCACGCCGGTCGGCCGTGTACACACGGGCATAGGCACCTGTCGGGGCGTCCACACCCAGCAACGGACGCACCGATTCGTCCGTCGCGTTGTGCAGGTACGCGAAACCCCCGCATTCGAATGCCAGATTCTGGAAGGGCCCTCTGTCGCCCGTGAACGCTTCGTAGCACTCGCGCAGCTGAAGCGCCGGATGTTTCTTGTCGCCGAACCCCGGCACGTGGACCAGGTCCGCCGTGGCCTGTTCGATCCTCGTCACGGTCGACCAGCGCTTCAGTTCGACGAGTTGCACGGACGGTCCGCCCACGTGCGGATGACGTCCCACCAGGACGACATCCACGAGTCGGGGATTCGGCCGGTCGAACTCGTCAAGCGTGGCGGCGCACTCGACCACCATCTCGACATTCCCGCGGTCGGCGGCGACCAGATCGTTCGCGAGACTGATCAGGCTCTCCGCCCATGCGGTGCGCTCGGTGAGCGAGGCGTCCGAGCCTCGGAAGTACCACCAGCGCGCGGCGAGATGCGACACCATGCGGCGGCGCGCGTGGAGAGCGAGCAGATCTTCCGCGGAAAGCTTCAGCAAGAGCATGGACACGAGGTGGTCCCCCAGGGCACGAGTAGCTCGTGCGGGTGGGGGCATGTCCTGGTGAGGAAGCCCGTCGGGCCGCAAACGGTACGGGTGATCTTAAGGAAGGCTCCTGCCGGAGGCCTACGTCGGCACGAGTCCCGGCCGGAACACTCATCACCGTGGCCGGATCACGTCCGTCACACCCGGAAGGCCTGTCCCCTGCCGCACGCGAGCGCGGGCAGGGGCTTCCTCCGGCACCAGAGCCGACTCGGGCCACATGCCCGCAGGCCCTGTGCCCACCAGCGGGCGGAGGGGACGGACCACCATCCGTCAGTTCCGCGGGCCCCGCGCGTCCCAGGCCGCGAGGACCGCGTCGCGCTTGTCCTGGGACAGGCCGACCGGGATCTTCCCTTGGAGGTACTTCGGCGGCGGGTACCCGCCGTCCCGGAGCGCCCGCCAGGTGTCCGCGACAGTCTCGGCGACCGGGCGGCAGCGCATCCCGGCGGCCAGGGCCTTGGCCGAGGACGGGGTCCAGGTGCCGGCGAACTCCGGCAGGTCCGGCGCCCACAGCGGCAGCTCGGTCCATGGCGCGACGTCATGCTCCTGCCAGAACCGCTCGTCGGCCCAGACGAACGCGGCGTCCGACCCGGTGGCCTCGGCGCACGCGGCCAGCAGCTCGCCCATGGTGGTGTTCCCTGCTACGCCGGTGGTCAGATAGCGCCCGCTGTCGCCCTCGGCGAGCCGGTCGAGCAGGAAGGCCGCGATGTCCCGGGCGTCGACCAGCTGCATCACCCGGTCCGGGGAGCCCGGGGCCAGCACCCGCCCGCCGCGCGCGACGGTCTCCAGCCACCACGGCAGCCGCCCGACAGGCTCGCCGGGTCCGACGATGATGCCCGGGTTGACGATCAGCGCGTGCCCCGGGAAGCCCTCCTCGACGACCCGCTCGCAGCCCGCCTTGAGCGCGTTGTACGGCACGTCCTCCGGCGCCGCGTCGACGGCACAGGCGTGCCGGGGGAAGGATTCGTCGACGCTCTTGGCCGGCCAGTCGGCGTACGCGTGGAACGACGACACGAAGGCGTACGTCTCCACGTGCCCGGCCAGCGCCCGCACCGAACGCCGCACGATCCGGGGCTCGAACCCGCAGGTGTCGACCACCCAGTCCCAGTGCCGCCCCTCCACGAGCGCGGCCAGCGCCTCCTCGTCCTCGCGGTCCCCTCGTACCGCCTCCACCCCGGCGGGTGTCACTCCCGACTGCCCCCGGTTGAACAACGTCAGCTCATGCCCGCGCCGCAACGCCTCGTCGACGAACGCCCGCCCCAGAAAGACCGTTCCACCCATCACCAGGATCTTCATGTCCGCCAGCCTTTCACCCCGTGAAGTGGCCTCCAAGGGAAGGCAGTTGCCCTCACAGCTGAATCCGCCGCATCGTCAGATCCCGGCGCCTCGCTCGCCGACCGCGCTCCCTCCGGTGGTGGGCCGGGTGGGGACCGTGTGGGAGCCGGCGGCCGCTGCCGTCGCGTAGTGGGCGGCGGTGGGCGGCCCGGTGGGGCGGATTCGGCCGACCAGAAGGGACAGGACGACGCCGAACGCGCAGAAGAGGGCGAGGCCGATGGAGGAGCGGGAGAATCCGGCCGCGAGCGCGTCCGCCACCGCCGTGCTGCCCACGTGCCGGCGGGTATAGACCGCGCTGAACAGGGCCGCGGTGACGGCGGTGAGGACCGCCGACCCCACGTAGCGGCCCATGTTCGAGATACCGGACGCCGCCCCGACCTGGTCGGTGGTGACGCAGGCGGTGGCCACGGACGACGAGGGCCCGTTCGCCAGCCCGAGCCCGAAGGCCAGCACGATCAGCGGCCCGACGAACGCGGCGTACCCCCAGGACGCGTCGACGAAGGCGAACACGGCGAACGCGACCGTCGCGATCCCGAACCCGGAGGCGATGACCCGGCGCGCGCCCAGGCGGTCGACGAACCGGGTGATCAGCGGTGCCGTCACCACGATCCCGGCCGCCGCCGGCAGTGTGGCCAACCCCGCCATCAGCGGCGTCATGCCCAGGCCGTCGGGGTTCTGGAAGTAGAGGCTGCACAGATACAGATACATGACCGCGTTGATACAGCCGGCCACCACAAGGATCGCGACGCTCGCGCCGACGAGCACCTTGTTGCGCAGCAGGGCCACGTCGATGAGGGGCGCGCGGACACGTTTCTCGACGACGACGAACCCGACCACCGACGCGGCCGAGATCACGAAGCAGACGAGGGTCGGCGCGCTGAGCCAGCCCCAGCTCGCGCCCTCGGTCACAGCGAAGACGAACGGTACGAGTACGGCGGCGATCAGCACCGTCCCGGCGAGGTCGACCGACCGGGGGCGCGTCGGGTCAAGCGACTCCGGCACCGTACGCAGGGTCAGCGGCACGCACAGCAGGGCGATCACCGCGTCGATCCAGAACAGCCCCTGCCACCCGGTGACATCGACGAGCGCACCGCCCACCAAGGGCCCGGCGGCCGCACCGGCCGCCGACGCCGCGCCCCACAGCGACACCGCCCGCATCTGCGCGTCCCCCCGAGGAACCCGCGGACAGCAGACTGAGCCCGCAGGCCAGGATCGTCGAGCCGGCCGCGCCCTGCAGGGCCCTGCCGGCGATGCCCATCCCCCCGCTGTCGCTCAGCGCGATCAGCACGCACGACGCCACGAACAGCAGCAGCCCGCCGATGAAGATCCGGCGGCGCCCGAAGATGTCGCCCAGCGCCCCGGAGGTCACGATGACCGCCGCACCCACCAGCGCGTACCCGGTCACCGCCCACTGCAGCGTGGCCAGGGACGCCCCCGTGTCCTCGCTGATGGCGGGGAGCAGGGTGCTGACGGCGGACGTGTCAGCGGCAGAAACGATCACCCGCCGCGGCGCCGTCACACGACCGCACGACATGCCCCGGTCGCCTGAACGGCACGACCGGGCCATGTCGGTACGTCGGTACGTCGGTACGTCACCTGCGTCGAGCGCGCGTCGGGATCGGGGCGGGATCGGGACGGCTACGCGGTCACCCTGAGGCCTTGGCCTGCCGCGCGCGCGAGGTTTCCGGGAGGGCGTGGAGCCGTACGGACTCGGTCCCGGTGGCACTGTGCCGTTCGGCCCAGGCGTGCAGGGCGGCGCGGCACGCGTGGTCGAGGTGGTGGACTCCCGAGAGGTCCAGGACGATCCGGCGGTCGCCGGGCAGGGCCTCCAGGCTGTCGAGGATCTGCGGCAGACGCAGGAAGGTGACGGTCCCGGCGAGCCGCACTCGTACTCCGCCACGACCGTCGTCGCTGTGTTCCACCCGCAGATGGGACGCCTCCCAGGCGGCCTTCGCCACGGACAGCACGAGTCCGATCAGCACGCCTTCGAACATGCCGACCACGACGATCGCCAGCGCCGTCGCGGCGAGCACGAGCACCTCGCCGCGATGCGTGCGCCAGAGCACCGCCATGCCCCGGAACGGGATCAGTTTCCAGCCGGCGTGGACAAGGAGCCCGGCGAGGGCCGCGAGCGGGAGGTACGCGAGGACAGCGGGCAGCAGGACGACGAAGAGCAGCAGCCACACCCCGTGCAGCACGCGGGACGCCTTCGTACGGGCGCCGGCCTCCACATTGGCCGAGCTGCGCACGATGACCGCCGTCAGCGGCAGGGCGCCGAGCAGGCCGCATACGGCGTTGCCCGTGCCCTGGGCGACGAGTTCCTTGTCGTAGTCCGTACGCGGTCCGGTGTGCAGCCGGTCGACGGCCGCCGCGCTGAACAGCGACTCGGCGGAGGCGATCAGCGCGAAGGCCGGCACGGTGGCGAGCAGCGCCAGGTCGGTGAGGCCGGCGAAGGCGTCGGCGCCGGGCAGCCGTACGGCGTCCAGGACGCCGTTCACCCGCACGGTGGCGAGCGGCAGGTCGCCCACCGCGGTGACCAGGGCGGCGAGCACCACCGCCACCAGGGCGCCGGGCACCACCCGCACCCGGCTGGGCAGCCTCCGCCACCCCACGACCACGGCGACGGTCCCGGCGGCGACGGCGAGGGAGGCCAGGGACGCGGAGCCACCCAGGGCCCCTGCCAGCGCGCCGGGCAGGCCCACCAACTTGGCGAGCCCCGAGGAGGGCGCCGTCAGGCCGGCCGCCGCGTACAACTGGCCCGCGATGATCACCAGGCCGATGCCGGCGAGCATGCCCTCGACGACGGACAGGGAGATCGCCCGGAACCAACGCCCCCAGCGCAGGACGCCCATGACGATCTGCAGGAGCCCGGCCAGCAGGACGACCGGACCGAGGGCGGGCAGTCCGAAGGCCCGGACCAGCTCCGCGACGAGCACGGTGAGACCGGCGGCCGGCCCGGACACCTGGAGGGTGCTCCCGCGCATCGCGCCGGTGACGAGGCCGCCGACGATGCCCGAGATCAGGCCGAGTTCGGCGGGCACGCCGGAGGCGATGGCCACCCCGACACAGAGCGGGAGAGCCACGAGGAAGACGACGATCGAGGCGGAGAGGTCCTGCCGTATGCGGTGAAGGAATAAGGGCATGTGTGTCCCCCCAAGGGGTCTCTGCGGAGCGGGCCCGCGAACCCACGGGTCCGCGTTCCCGAACGCCGGAACGGGTGATGCGCGGCCCGCGCCCCGAGGGCACGCCGGGCCGATGGACGGCGGGTGCGTCCCGCCTGCCCGGGTCGCGCACGCGGGTCGGCGCCTTACGTGTCGCGTGAGGGGGTGGTCAGCCGAACGGGCGAGGAACGCCGGAGCCGGCAGCCCTGGTCAGGGTGCGGGACAGCCGGGCTCACACGGATGTACGCGAGCCCGGGACACGCCTCGCCTCACGGCCGGGTTGTCCGTCCTCGGCCGACGGGGTCTTGCTTCGGGTCACCCCGACGAGGGCCTGAACACGGCTCGGTTCAGGCTGGTTCGACGTACGTCCGGCAACGCACTTCGTCCGCACCCGATCGGGGCGCTCAGGACAGCGGCAGCGACGGCGCCTATTCGTCGAGGCGAAGGTGTGCGGACGGCCGACACGATGGGCACATCCCTCCCCCAGGGACGCTCTGCCCTCACATTTCACAAAAGGGAGTTCAAGAGAAGGTCAATGCACAGTAATACGGCAGCGTGCGCCCTCGCCCGGAAACAGTCATCGGAACGGGCGCAACGACCGGATCCGGCTGCAGGATGACGCGATCAGCGGCGAGTTCAGCGCGCGCCACTCACCCGCGCGCCTGTCAATTCACCCCCGCGCGCCGCCAAGCACCCACATGCGCCCCCAGTCCACGTCTCACCAATGAAGCAGCCACCTAAGGAATCTGACGAGCCATCAGACAATCCGACCGCGCCGCCTCTCGCCTCGCCAGGTCGGCGCGACCGGATTCCCGAAAGAATCACGTACCACAGGAACTGCAACACCCCTTCGATTACAGGAAATTCTTCGACGTTTCCCGCGCCGGTTCTCCGACTCGCCCGACTTTCCGCCCGGAGCGATACACACCCGGGGTCATGTCGAATTCCTTGCGGAACGCCAGGTGAAATCCGACCTGACTGCGATATCCCACACGCTGCGCGATTTCCTGCTGCGCCACCGAGGTGTCCGAGAGCAACCGCTTCGCCTCCTGGAGCCGACGCGCCATGAGGTGACGCATCGGTGACTCGCCCACCAGCTCCTTGAACTGCTGGGCGAAGGCCGACCGCGACATGCCCGCTTTCCTCGCCAGCGTCTCCAGCGTCCAGGGCTCGGCATACGAACCGTGGATCGCCATCAGTGCCTTGCTGATGCCCTGGTGCCGCAGGGCCCGCAGCGCCGGCAACTCTTCCGTGAGCCGTTCCAGGGCGACCCTCAGGGCCAGGACGAAGACGGTCTCGAAGGCCCGCAGGGCCACCATCCGCGCGCCCGGGGCGGTCCGGGCGATCTCGGAGGGCAGTGCGGCCAGCGTCGACATCAGCAGCGGTTCGCCCTCCAGCATGGGCCGCCGCAGCACGATGATCCGGGGCAACCCGCCATAGAGTCCCGGGTCCGTCAGCGGGCTGTAGCGCAGGCTGGCGCAGAGCATCCGGGTCTCGTACGGCGCCGTCCCCACCCTGACCAGCCCTGACCGCCCCAGGCTCACGTTCGGCACCAGCGCTGACAGCGGAGTGGTACGCGCCCCGCGCTCGGCGGAGAACGAATGGGCCGTGCCGTGCGGAAAGATCGCGAGGTCCCCCTCCCGCAGGTCCACCGGGTCGGAACCGTCCTCGAAGGTGATCACACAGCCGCCCCGGACCATGTGGTGCACGATCGCGCAGCTGTCCTGGTGCCCCTTCACCCCCCAGGTCCCGCCCGCCTCCCAGACGCTGTGGAAGGTGTCGATCAGCCACAACGGCCGCAGCAGCGCGGTCAGTACGTCGTCCCCCACGGACGCTCCTTAAAGCGGTTCGGATCTCGCTTTATTGATCGTAGCCAGCGATCCGAGAACGATGAGAGGGAAATTCCGGGAGCCTTGGCCGGTCAGCTGGCCGGCAGGAACGGGGTCGCATTTCGTGGGGAACTCGTTCCATGGGCATCGTGATTTGTCGGCGCCGGTATCCGTGGTCCAGCCGCCGAACCGGGCCTCCATTCCACGCGACTTCGCGCCCTCCCCTTCCTGGAGACCGCGCCAGGTCTTCGTCGCAGGCCCCGGCATCCCGGCGTCCTGCCGACCATCCCACCTCACCGCATCGCCTCAGGAAAGGCACGACATGACACAGGAGCACCGCAAGCGCGTCCTCGTGACCGGCGCCAATGGTTTCCAGGGCGGGGCCGTGGCCCGGCTGCTCGCCGCCGACGGGCACCACGTGCGCGGGCTCGTCCGGGACAGGGCGAAGGCCGCGGCCCTGCCGTCCGGGGTCATCCCGTTCCACGGCGACCTGGGCGACCCCGAGGCGCTGCGCGCCGCCTTCGACGGCGTCAGCCACGCCGTCGTCGTGATGCCGCTGGTGTACGACTCCGCGACCGTGGCCGGGTACGCCCACAACATCACCGAGGCCGCCCGGGAGGCCGGGGTGCGCCGCCTCGTCTACAACGTCAACACGCCGGTCCCGGACGAGACCACCCCGTACGCCGGTTTCGAGACCCGTCGGCTGGCCGAGCGGATCCTCCTCGACGGCACGGTCCCCGCCCTGGCCATACGGCCCCCGGTCTATCTGGAGAACCTCTTCAGCCCCTGGAACGGCCCCGCCGTCGTCGACGACGGCGTCCTCGCCTACCCGCTGCCCGCCGACCGGAAGGTCGCCTGGATGTCCCACGCCGACCTCGCCCGCATCGCCGCCCGCGCCCTCGACGAGGACGTACCCACGGGACGCGTGTGGAACGTGGGTGGCGCCGAGGTGCTCACCGGCCCCGAACTCGCCGCCGCCTTCGGGCGCGCGCTCGGCCGTGAGGTCGCCTATCTCCCCCTGGAAGTCGCCGCTTTCGAGGAAGGCCTGGCCCGGGCGATCGGTCCGGAGGCCGCCGCCGGCGTCGCCGGCATCTACCACCACGCCGGCACGGGCCGGGCCGCCGGCCTGCTGGCCCCGTCCCCTGCCGACACCCAGACCGCCTTCGGCGTACGCCTCACCCCCGTCACCGAGTGGGTCGCGGCACAGCCCTGGCAGCACTGGGCCCGCCCCACGGGCTGACCCGCACCACGCACCGTCCCGCCGGCACAGCGCCGACGGGCGGGGTCACCTCACTGCCCGGCGGCCGGTCTCCCCTCGGCCGGTCCGCCGCGGGTCAAAGAATCCCCAGGTCAGGCGTCCTTCTTCACCGGCTCCAGAATCGCCACGCACTCCACATGATGCGTCATCGGGAACACGTACGAATCGAGGTCGGTCAGCGAAGGAGCAGGTCAAAGGCCACATGAATCGCCATTCACGCCCCTCGTGAGGGTCCGTGCGTCAAACGAGCGTCACCAGTCCTGGCGTCGGCCCCGGCCGCTACAGGTCTCGGCACGTCGCATGTCTCACCGGCCGAACGTCCTGTCTAAGGTCTGCCAGCAACGAGTCCAGAACAGCCTCCTCCTCTATACGGACGCCGTGTTCAGCGAGAGCAGCCGCCAGATCCGGATCCCAAGGCGACAGAGCCGCCATCCCGGTCAGAGGCGGGGGAGCAGGGCTGGCAGCGGCTACCGCCGCACGGTATTCGTCGGCCGTGTAGCGCCACGGCTGCCACGGCACGTGCTGGTGCAGCGTCGTGGCGATGCGCATTCCGCCCCAGTCGAAGTCGCCGTGGTAGCGGAGGGCGGCACCGAGCTCGTGGAGGTGTGCCAGGAGGGCCAGGGCGGCAGCCGACGGCTGGCCCTGGAGGCAGACCAGCGGGAGGGCGTCCGGGCCGTAGGTGTCGGCCGCGGCCGACAGGACGGCGGGATTCTCACAGATGTGGACCACCGACGGCGTCGTCCGGGGCGGACGGTGGGCGAGCTGGCGAAGGGTGAGTACGCACGGTTCCCCCATGTCTGCCATCCAGTCCAGAGCGGGGGTCCCACGGAGGTTGAGGGTGAGGACCGTGGAGGAGACGTCGTCACGGAGCAGGCCGGCGGAGGCCCAGGCGGCCCGCCGCCAGGCAGCGCCCGCCCCGTCCGGATGTCCGGTGAGGGCACGGATGCCGGAGAGGCAGATCGTCGCCGGGGGTGTCCCGTCGTCCAGTGCGTGGGCGCTGCCCAGGATGTCCGCGGCGAACACGGACAGGGAGCGCGGCGGCTCGGCCGGCAGCTCCCGCAGGACGCGAGCCACCCGATCGAGCAGCGGTCGGGCGGCCTCGGGCGTACGGGCGAGACGCCGCACAAGGCCGTCTTCGCGTACCCGGCCGGCCCATTCCGCGAGGGACGGAACCTCATCGGCGAGTGCGGTGAGCGGAGCGTAGGCCTCCACCCATGCCTGATCCTCACTCCGGCGGACCTCTTCGAGAGGGACGACGGGCCCGGTGAGCCTCGTCACGGCCGCCGTCAGGCCCTCGGGGCTGACGCCTGATCTGACCAGTACGGCGTCCACGGCGTCGAGCCGGACCGTCAGCGCCCTGCCACCACCCGGGGGCCGGCCCAGCAGCCGCTCGGCCGCGGCCCGTTGGGCCGGGGTCGCCGCGGCCAGGGAGACGGGTCCGGTGAGTGGCTGCCCGCGCTCCAGCCGGCGGCGTACGCGCTCCAGCAGCCAGGCCAGATCGGGCCCGCCAAGGAGGCGGCGCAGGCGGGCTTCGTCGACCGGATTCCTGTTCACGTCCACAGGGGCTCCGGGTCCGGCGTGCGCACCGGGTCCTCGTGACGGGTACGAGCCGTGCCGTCCCATTCCCATCGGGTGACCAGAACGGCGGCCACCTCGTCGACGCGGGACAACTGGGCGATGGCGATGCCCGGTACCTGCGGATAGCAGGCCCATTCCCGTTCGCTGGTCATGACCACATCCAGGTCGAAGGCGTGCAGGAGGCCGAGGCACTTGGCGCGCGAGTCGTCGTCGACGCCGGCGAACGCCTCGTCCAGGGTGACGAGTCGTGGTGCGTACGGGCTGGCCGCGCTCGCGTAGTGCGAGGAGGCCGCGGCGAACAAGGGCACGGAGACCGCCAGGACGCGTTCGCCTCCGGAAGCGGGACCGGTGGCGGGTACCCAGCGACCGTGCTGCTGCCTCTCGACGGCAAACTCGTGCCAGGAGCGGTAGTCGAGCGCCGCTGTGAGGTGTTCCAGCCAGCTGCCGGCCGCGTCCTCGGTCTGCTGGCGGGCGATCTGCGTCTGCAGGAACTCCCCGACCGCGGCCCGTTCCTCGGGAGTCCAGGCGTCGGCGGTCTGGAGCAGTCGGCCACGGGCCTGGGCAAGGCCGGCGGGGGCCTTGCGGGAGGCCCGCCACACCAGGCGCAGGGTCATGCCGGTGGAGGTCGGACGGTCCTCCAGCTCGGCGTTCATGGCGAGTACTTGCCGTTCGGCGGTCGCGATCAGCTCTTGAAGGGTGCCCGCGACCTCGGTGATGAGGTGGGTTTCGAGGATTTCGCGTTCGTTCGCGGAGAGGATGCGGGTGAGTTCGCCGACCTCGACCGCCAGTGCCTCGGCGAGTTCGGGTACGGCGCGCTCGCGGCCCTGGTAGACGATGTCGACGATCATCCCGTCCTCGACCATCCGGGCCGAGGCGGTATGGCCGTGCCGGGACAGCGCGTCCTGCAGGGTTTTGAGCTCTTCGCTCAGACGCCGCTGTACGCGCTCCCAAGCACCGTCCGAGTCGTCCGTCATCGACAGCTCCGCTTCGAGGGAACGGGCGAGGGCGATGGCCGGGGTGGCCGCCCACGGGCCGTCGGCGGTGGCCGGTACGGCGAGTTCGGGAAGTGCGACCGTGATCAGCCCGGTGGCGGTGAAGCGCTGGAGCGCGGCGATGGCCTCGGAGCGCGCGGAGGCAGCCTCGGTGACGGCCTTCTCCAGCTGTACGATCCCGCCTTCGGCCCGGTTGGCCCGCCGGTCCGCCTCCGTGCGACGGTCCTCGGACAACCGCCGATCGGCAGCGCAGCCGCGCAGGGCCTCCGCGGTCTCCGCCAGCCGCCGTTCCAGCTCGGCCACGGCCGCGCCCACGGTCGAGCGCAGCGTGGTGAGCCGCTCGTCCGCGGCTGCCGCCTCGCGGGCGGCCTCCTCTGCGCGCAGAGCGAGTTCGGCGGTGCGCTCCCCTGCCCGGCCGGCTTCCTCACGCTCCTCCTGCGCCTGCCGTGCCGCTTCGGTCCGCTCTCGCAGGGCGGGCCAGAGTGCGGCCAGGACGGCCGCGAGTTCGACGAGGGCCTGCCGTACAACCGCCAGCGCCGGCCGGTCCGGGGGCAGCCCCAGATCGGTGGCGGCCTCCTGGAGCTCGGCGCTCGCCAGCCCCGACCGCTCGGCTGCGGCCAGCGCGTCGGCGGCCCGTCCCTCACGACGGGACCTGGCCCGGCGCGCGGTGTCGGCGGCAGCCGCCGCGCGGGCGTGCGCCCGGGTCAGCGGCCCGTCGTCGGGCACCGCGGCCAGTTCGGCGTCGAGCGTACGGCGCCGGGCCTCCAGAGCCTGCGCGTGCACGGCCTCGGCTGCCTCCTCTCCCAGGAGAAGGGCGAGTTCGGCGCGCAGGGTGGTGATACGGCTGCGCCGCGCGGCTTCCCGGGCGCCCTCACCGATGTACTCGGCCGCAGGTTTGGCCCACCGACCGATGAGGACGCCTGCGCGGTAGCGCCCGTCCGGAGCGGCCCACGTGCCCGCTGTCGGCTCGGTGCCCCCCGGCCCGGCGCCCGCCTCCGCGTTCCCGGCAACCTCGCCCAGGCCGATCGCCGAGAGGAGTCGGCCCACGGTCTCCTCACCCACGTGGGCCGCCTGGGCATCGCCGTGGTCGACGGCCGGGCGCAGCACGTCGGCGAGCGATGACCCGTTGACCGGACCCGTCCGCGCGTCGAGGAGTACGTCGTGACCGTCCGCCGCCAGGGCCGCGCCGTCGGGGCGCACCCACGCGTCCAGCAGCCCGGCCGCCTCCAGGGCCGCCTCCAGGCCGGCGCGCTCCCGGTCCGCGACCTCGTCGCGGAAGTCGACCAGCCGCCACAGTGGGGCGCCGGCCGCCTGATCGCGCAGGCCGGGGTTCCGGGTGTACGGGGCCAGCGGTCCACGGCGGCCGCCTGCCTCCAGCTCGGCAAGCTCCTGCTCCGCGTCTCGGGCACGGTCCGCCAGGGCTGCCCTGCGCTGCGCTGATTGCGCCGCCTGGTCGGCGAGTACCGCTGCCGTGGCGCTGTGTGCGTCCGACCCGTGCCGGCGTGCCGGGTAGGGCCCGTCCTGGTGCCGGGCCCATTCCTGGAGCTCGTCCAACAGTCCGACCGGGTCGGCGTACGCGAGCTCCTCGCACCGGCCCGCGTGCTCGCGTACGGCATCCACCAGGGCCCGGCCCGCGGCCGTCACGGTCTCGTCGGCCGCGCCCTGTTCCTCGGCGGCGTGCGCCAGGTCGGCTTCCGACTCGTCGAGCCGCAGTGCGGCGGCCCGGCGTTCGGCCGCCGCCGCCTCGGCGCGGTCCGCGAGCTCCTCGACGTGCGCGAGGGTGCGGCGACGGCGGTCGGTCGCCTCGGTCACGGCGGCGCGCAGTTCGGCCGCCGTCAGCCCCTCGTCCCCGGGCAGGTCCAGTCGGGCCGCCTCGGCGGTCTCCTGCGCGAGGCGAAGCGTGTCCTCGACCAGGTGCCGGGCGGCCTGAAGCCGGTTCTCCGCCGCCGCGAGGCGCCCGAGCGCCCGTGTGTGCAGCAGCGCGGCCTCCTCCCGGTCGGCGCGTGCGCGTGCGCTGTCCTGCCCGCACCGCTCCAACGCCTTGGCGGCCCGCTCCAGTTCATGAGCGCTGCGCATCTCCGGGCCCTCGCGCAGGGCTGCGTCGACGGCCTCCAGTCGGGCCTGCGTCTCAGTGAGCGCGGCGATCCGCTCATCAGCCGCCGCCCGCTCCTCCTCGGCCGCGGCCTTCTCGGCCTGTGCCTCGGCGAGGTCGCGCAGCAAGTGCTCGTACTTCGAGTGCTCGCTGCGCGGGAGACGTGCGCGCCGGCGGGAGGCGATGCGGGCGTAGCGCCGGTAGTGGTCGAGGAACGCGGAAGCCGCGCGCTCGGCCGCGCCGGCTGCCCGTAGTTCCTCCTTCTCCTCGTCCAGGGAGCGGAAGGCCTCGGCCACATCCGCGATGACGGCCTGGTCCATGGGCGGGAGCGCTTCGGTGAGGGCTCGGGAGAGGGCGGCTTCGTTGGGGCGTTTGGACAGTTGGGGCTGGCGCAGCTGGATGAGCAGGTCCACGAGAGCGCCGTAGCGCTGCTCCCCGAGCCCGAAGAGCGCCTCGTCGACGGCCCGGCGATAGGTCTTGGCCTGGTCGTAGACCATCCCGTGTCCGGCGACCGCCTCGATGAGCCGGTCCCGGGACAACACCGTGCCGGTGGCGTCGAGGAGGCTGAGCGACCCCTCCAACACCGCCTCGGCCGGTGCGTGGTCGATCCGCTGGGCGGTCACCGCCCACCAGTGCCGGGCGATGCCGCGCCCGCTGACGGCCTTGAGCCCGCAGAGGAGCGTACGGAACTGCTCCTCGCCGCTCACCTCTTCGCGACGGCCGAACTCCACCCAGGTGTAGCCGAGCCGTTCGGAGTGGGGGTGCTCTCCGCCGAGCAGCAGATTCCACTCCATCCTCTTTCCGGCGTCCCCGTCGGGCTCAACCCGCCGCGCGCTCAGGTCCCCGTCGAGGAGGAAGGGCAGGGTCAGGGCGAGCACCTTGGACTTGCCGGTGCCGTTGTTCCCCCGGAGAAGCAGCCGCCCGTCGCGGAAGTGGAATTCCTCCACGTCGTAATGGAAAAGATCGACAAGACCGATCCGCAGGGGCTGCCAGCGGGCGCGCGCGGGGGCCGGGAGTACGGCACGGGGGGTCAACGCTGGTGGGCCTTTCGCTGTGCGGGCACCTGAGCGGTGCCGACTGTGCGTGGTTCGAGTACGACGGTCTCGCCGACCGCGTACCGGGCGAGCGCCGGGCGCGGCACCACCCCGTCAGGAGTACGGGCGACCAGGCCCAGGGCTGCGAGCCGGCTGACGGCCTGCTCCACGAGCTCACCCTCGGCTCCCGGCTCGCGGGCCGACTTGGCCCAGAAGCCTCCGTGTTCGGCGGCCAGTCCGGCGACTCGGCGCTCAAGGTCTGCCGTGGAGACGACCGGTCCTTCGGCCCTCGTGAGGTACTCGGCCAGCAACAGGGTGACGTGACCGTGGGTGCCGGATTCCGGCATGCGGAGGTCGGTGAGGTCGTCGTCGGGGTCGACCATGGCGATGCCTTCGGCCCTGACCTCGGCCACCAGGCCCGTCAGTTCGGTGATGCGTGCGGTGAGGAATCCGCGCTGGCGGGTGAGGTAGCCCAGCTCGGCGTCGGTCAGCTCGTCGTAGTAGAGCACGGGGTCGTCCAGCAGTCGGCGGGTCAGCGAGCGGCGCATCGCGCGGAACCGGAGCTCGTCGCTGTCGAGGGCCGTTTCGGCGGTGAGCCCGACGAGCCGCTCGTCCAGGGTGGCGGCCCGGATGGTGGACGGGCCGCGTCGGGTCGCGAGCAGCCCGGCGAGCACCCGCCGTTCGACGTCGTACAGGACGTCTCCGGCGCCGCTGACGTACGCCTCTTCGTCGCCGGCGACGCGCCGCAGCACTCCGAGGCCGAGCAGGAGGCGTACGACGGCGGCGAGGTCGAGGCGCTCGTCGCGGCGGTCAAGGGTGAACTGGATGCCCGTCGCGGCCAGCTGCGGATCAGCGGCGTCGAGGACGACCTGGTCGGCGAGGCGGCCGAGCGCGATCTGCGCCTCGCCGCGTTCGAGGGCGGCGAGGGCGAGGCAGAGCAGGACGTACCGGCGGCGGGTGAAGGGGGCGGCGCTGCGCGTGGCCTCGCGGGCGGGGTGGGTGGCATCGGCGAGGTGGGCCGGGATCTTGCCCAGCCGGGCGGTCTCGGCGTCGACCTGGAGAGACCAGCCGGTGTTGCGGTCGAACCACTCGCGCAGGTCGGAGGCGTGCCGCCGGACGAGACGGAACTCGTCGGCGTACGCGCCACCGGCGAGCAGCAGAGGCTGCTTCAGCAGAGCGCGGGCGGCCTTGCGCAGTTCTGCGGCGTGCTGCCCGTCCAGCACTTCGGCGAGCGGAGTACTCACAGTCCGTCGTCTCCTTCCGCCAGATCGATGATCTCGATGGTGTGGTCAGGGCCTCGGAAGATGCCGCCCGGAGTGAGGACCTCCGCCGCGGATCCATCGGCCAAGGCGGTGAGTCGGATCTCCATGGACCCGTCGTTGCTGGTGGCCACCGTGTGCGTCATACCGGGCCGCCAGGTGGCCAGGGCGTCCCCGAGGAGCTGGAGGAAGAGCCGGAAGCTGACGGGGTCGAGCTCCCCGAGCCCGGACAGCCGGGTGACGCCGTCGGTGACGAGCCGGGCCCGCGCGGCCGCGATCTCCGCGGCCTGCTTGACGGCCACCTCGGCGAGCCTGCGGCGCGCTTCCTGCCGGTCCTCCACCTTGCGGGGCTTGCCGCGCCGCTCGTAGCTGCCGGTGCGGCGCAGCTGCGGGCTGATGCGCAGCGGCTCGGCGTCGGCCCATGGTGTGGACGCGGGATCGGGGCGCGCGGCACGGGCGGCCAGGGTCTCGGCGTCCACCGTGAGGTGCCGGGCCGGGTACAGCCCGAAGGCGGTGCGCCACAGCCGGTGCCGGGACTCGTCGTCGGGGGCCTCGGCGAACCAGCGGGCGAGCGTACGGAAGTCGGCGGACCGGTCGGAACGCCCTGCCCGCCGCTCGTTCAGCGACCGTACGACGGCCAGCAGCTGGGGTACGGCCCCGAGCGCGCGGCCGCGCAGCAGCCGGGCCTGCGATTCCCGGCCGTCCCGGCTGAGGAACCAGGCCGCCAGCCCGGCCCACCGGCCGGCCCACCGCTCGTAGGCGGCCTGCTCGGCGTACGTGGCCTCCTGCGGCGTGGCGTCGGCGGCCTCGCGGGCGGCAGCGGCGCGCAGCAGGAGGTCGATCCTCCCGCCCTCCTCCAGCTCCAGGATCAGCCGGGCGATGCGGCCGCCGAGGGTGATGAGGTCCTGGATGAACCGTTCCAGGTACTGGATGAGCTGGTCCTTGTAGGCGAGGAAGACCTCCTCCCCCACGTCGTGGAGGTCGATGGTCCGCTGCAGGGACCCCATGAAGGCCCGCGCGTTGTCGGCGAGCGCCCCAAACCGACTGGCGAGCCCGTCCAGCGCGAGATGCGTCTTGGCCGGATCCGGTGCCTCCTCGGCCGCCAGCACGAGGAGGGCGCGGAGCTGGGTGACGATGTCGTGCAGCGCGACGGCCTGGAGCGCACCCCGACGCCCGAGCGCCTCGTCGTAGGCGGACAGGGCCTCCTCGGCCGCCTCACCCTCCCGGGTGAGCTGGTAGATGTAACGCTTGCGGTAGAAGTCCTCGACGGCCGTGACCCGCCCGGTGTCCGGGTCGGCGCGCAGGTTCCCCCACTCGACCAGCTTGTCCAGGGCTCCGACGACCCCCTCCAACTCACCGGGCCGTACGGCGGCGGGCAGCGCGGCGTACACGTCCTCGGGCCGCAGGTGTACGGCGAACCGCTCCTTGGCCACGAGGAAGGCGCGCATCACCGAGCGGTAGAGCAGCACGTTCGGGGCGGTGAGATGCGCGAAGGGCCCGTACCCGTCCGGCGGGCCTGCCGGGCGCGGAGAAGTCATGTCCATCGCATGCCATCCTCCCGGACCGTTCTCCGTGATCGGCAGGGACTTAAGTACTTGACCGATTCGCACCGCTCTTGATCATGCCTGCCCTGCACGCACTTCCGGCCGCTGCCGGCGCCGCTGGACCTGGCCGGCGCCGTCGTCACCTTCGACGCCCTGCACTCGGTCAGGGCGAACATCTCATGGCTGGTCGAGTCCAAGAAGGCCCACTACATCGCCGTGATCAAGACCAACCAGCCGACCGCTTACAGCCGGCTCGCGGCCCTGCCATGGCGGGACATTCCGGTCCGGCACACCGCCTCCACCTCCGCGCACGGCAGGCGGGAGTCCCGCTCGATCAAGACCTGCGCCATCGCGGACCAACTTGGCGGGACCGCCTTCCCTCACGCTCGTCCGGCCATCCGTGTCCACCGCCGCCGCAAGCCCACCGGCGAACGCGAGACCCGTGAGAGCGTCTACGCCGTCACCAGTCTCGACGCCCACCAGACCGGCCCGGCCGACCTGGCCGCCGGGATCCGCGGGCACTGGGGAGTGGAGAACTCCTCGCGCCACATCAGGGACGTCACCTTCGGCGAGGACGCCTCCACCGTTCACACCGGGACCGCACCTCGCGCCATGGCGACCCTCCGCAACCTGGCCATCGGCGTGCTGAGAACCCTCGGAGCCGACAACATCGCCAAGACCACCCGGGCGATCCGCGATGAACCCGGACGAGCGCTCCCCATCCTGGGCATCAAGATTGAGCGCCCCTCGGCGCATGACGTGGGCCCGGGCGCGCGGAGCCCGCGCGAGGTCGCGGGGTACACGAAGCCGAACACGGACTGATCCCCGGCGAAGCCGCATGCCGCGTGCGGGGGACAACACGGCATGCGGCCGTTCCGGGGGGGGTGGCGGAGCGCCTTACGCGGCCTGGGGCGCCCACTCGACGCCGTAGCGGGCGAAGATCAGCTGGATGTCGTCGTCGTTCGGCAGGTGCCCGGCGCCGCCTTCCAGTTCGGCGGCGATGAGCCCGGTGACGTCGCCGACGCTCTCCAGCGACATCGCCTTCTCCGGCGGGAGCGGGTCGAGCCCGAACAGGTCCTCCAAGGTGAAGGCGAGTTCGGCCAGGGCCAGCGAGTGGTAGCCCAGCTCGGAGATGAGGCGCTGCTCGGGCCGGCTGTCCTCGTTCTTCTGGGGGGCGACGAGCAGCACGAGCCTGCTCACCAGCTCCTCCACCGAGCCGGAGTCGATCACGGTGCTGCTGTCAGTCATGGGACTTCTCCACGTTCGGGTGCCGTGCCGGACACCGGTACGGATACGCCGGGCCCATGTTCCGGGTAGTGATCACCCGGACTCCAGGCAACAACTCCGGCAAGGGCGCGGCAACTCCGTACGGAATCCTGACTTCCGGTGGACGGCCCAGTTGCCTGCCGTGTGCCGGTGTCGTCGCCTGGAGAGGGCGTATGGGCCGCTGCCACAATGCTGTCCGATCGAGACGGACAGCAGAGGTGGACCAGATGAGTGTGACGGCACGGCCGCAGGACGAACGCTGGGTCTCCGGCCGGCTCGCCGTCGGCACCGCGCACACCCGGCTGATCTGCGTACCGCAGGCGGGCGCGGGCGCCGGGGCGTTCGCGGGGTGGCGGCGGCACATCCCGCCGGGCATCGAGCTGGCCCCCGTGGAGCTGCCGGGCCGGGGCACGCGGCAGGACGAGCCGATGCCGGACGACTTCGACGAGCTGGCCGAACGGCTGCTGGCCGGACTTGAGCCCGAATTCACCATGCCGTACGCCCTGTTCGGGCACAGCTTCGGCGGGGCGCTGGTCTACGAGCTGAGCCGCCGGATCGCGGCGCGGGGGCTGCCCGCCCCGGTCGCCACCCTCGTCTCCGGCTTCCGGGCCCCGCACACCCCGCCCCCGGCGACCATGTCCCTGGCATCCGACGAGGAGCTGCTCGACTGGCTGCTCCGCAACGGCGGGCTGCCCGAAGAGCTCCTCGCATTCCCGGAGTTCCTGGCCCAGATCATGCGCCCCATGCGCACCGACCTCCGGTTCGCGGAGAGCTATCTGCTCGCCGGGCCGGACGTGCTGCCCGGCCCGTTGCACGTGTTCGGCGGCGCCCACGACGAGGTGACGCGCGCCGACGGGCTGCCCGAGTGGCGGCACTGCGCCGGGGCCGCCTTCTCGCTCACGCTGCTGCCCGGCGGTCACCACTTCCCCCACACCGACCCCGCCACGATGGTCGCCGCCCTGACGGACGCCCTCGCTCGCACCGCGTAACCCGTATCTCACCCCCCAACTCCCAAGGGAACGCCCATGCTCAGCCTGCTGGCCCTCAGCTCCGTCGCCCCCACCGCGCAGCTCGCGGCGTTCCATGCCGACGGGAGCGGCGACTTCGCCGTGGTGTTCAACACCGTTCTCGTCGTGGGGATCACGGTGGGGGTGCTGATCACCCAGTTCACTGCGCGGGAGGTGCGGCCCCGGATGTACATCTGGTGCGCGCTGCTCGTGGCGCGGGGCTGTGTGCCGCCGGGCCCGAGCGAGGCGACGACGGGCGGGATCGGCTTCCTGGTGCTCGCGCTCGCCATCTCGGTGGTGTTCGGCGCGCTGCGCGCCCGGTCGATGCCGATGTGGCGGACCACCGCGGGCAAGGTGATCCGCAAGGGCGGCATGGGCACGATGTGGCTGTGGCTGGCGACGATCGCGGCGCGGCTCGTGGTGGGCGCGATCGCCCATGTGACGACCGGTGAACCGATCAACGTCAACGCGCTGTGGCTGGGCATGGGTGTGACGCTGCTCGTCCAGCAGTACTTCCTGGGCCTGCGGGCGAAGGACTCCGCCCTGCCGGTACGGGAGTCGGCCGCCCCGGCCGCCGGTCTCCGGACCTCGTAGTGACGACCGCCGGGCTGCTGCCCGCCGGGGTGATCCTGGTCGAGTCCTTCGGTGACACCGGGGACGCGGCCGGGATCCGCCTTTTTCCGGAGGAGGAGGCGCTGATCGCGGACGTGGTCGAGGAACGGCGGCGCGAGTTCACGACCGTACGGGGCTGCGCCCGCGAGGCCATGCGGCAGCTGGGCCGGGAGCCCGCGCCGCTGGTACGGAAGGGATGGGACGGGCCGACGTGGCCGGAGGGCCTGGTGGGCAGTCTGACGCACTGCGTGGGCTACCGGGCCGCCGCCGTCGCTCCGGCCGGGGCGTTCCGGGCGGTCGGGATCGACGCGGAGCCGGACGCGCCGCTGCCGCACGGGGTGGCCGGGCGGGTGCTCGGCGCCGGGGAGCGGGAGGCCGTCGCGGAGCTGGAGCGGGCCGGGATGCCGGTGGCGTGGGACCGGCTGGTGTTCTGCGTGAAGGAGGCCGTGTACAAGGCGTGGCATCCGCTGACCGGGCTGCCGCTGGGGTTCCTGGACGCGGAGGTGTCCCTGTCGGCGGACGGCACGTTCACCGCGCGGGTGCCGGGCGGGCCGCCGTTCCCGGAGCTGCTGCGGGGGGCCTGGGCGGCCGGGCGCGGGCTGCTGCGGGTGGGCCTCGCCGTGCCGGCCCCGGTACCGGACGGCGGTACGGGGCCGGGGGCGAAGGCTGTTCAGGCGGAGGTCAGGGCGGCGGGCTGAGAGCCTGTCGGGTGGCCTTGGGCCGGAGAGCGGACGCGGCATGGTGCGTGCGATTCCAAGGCGCCGGGATGCCCTTGTAGCGGAGCTACCAGGGTATTTCGGCAACGCCGGAAGCGTGCGTGCCAGGGCGTGGCCGCCCGATCAGAGGTCATCCGACAGGCTCTGAGGCGTCAGGGTGACGGGGAGGCTCGCGAGGCCGTTGAGGAAGTTCGAGTAGACCCGGCTCTCCTCGCCGGTGACCGCCAGCTCGGAGGCGTACTCGCGCAGGCCCTCGACCACGGCGGAGAGTTCGGCCCGGGCCAGGTAGGCGCCGATGCAGAAGTGCGCCCCGTGGGCGAAGCTCAGGTGCTTGTTCGGGGTGCGGGCCAGGTCGAAGCGGTAGGGGTCGGGGAAGACCGTCTCGTCGAAGTTGGCGGAGGCGTTCCAGACGGTGACTACGTCGCCCTCCTCGATGAACTGCCCGCCGAGGAAGGTGTCCTGGGTGGCGGTGCGGCCGCTGTGCAGGGCGGGCGTGGTCCAGCGCAGGATCTCCTCGACGGCCTGGGCCACCGGGACCTCGTCCGCGCACAGCGCCCGCCACTGCTCCGGGTGGTCGACCAGGGCGCGGAAGCCGCCGATCATGGCGAGCCGGGTGGTCTCGTGGCCGCCCATGATGATGCTGTAGCAGTTGAAGATGATCTCCTCGTGGGTCAGCGGGCGCCCGTCGACCTCCTTGCTGACGAGCAGGCTGACCACGTCGTCGTACGGCTTCTCGCGCCGTGACTGGGCCAGTTCGGAGAAGTAGAGCAGCAGGTCGTTGCGGGAGGACCAGGTGCCCTCCTGGGTGGGGGCGCCGTCGGTGGAGGAGAGCGCCGAGGAGGTCAGCTCGATGATCAGGCCGCGGTCCTTCGGCGGGACGCCGAGCAGGTCGCAGATGGCGGCGAGCGGGATGTGCGCGGCGACGTCGGTCGCGAAGTCGCAGCTGCCGCGCTCCACGGCCTGCCGGATCAGCTCGCGCGTCGAGCGCCGCACGCTGTCCACGACGACGTCCAGCGAGCGCGGTGAGAATGGCTTGCTGAGCACGCCCCGGAGCGCGGAGTGCGGGCGGCCGTCGGTGACGGCGAGCATCCGGCCCGCGGCGGAGTCCCCGCCGTGCAGGAGGGTGTCGAGCACGTTGCCGCGCTCGGAGGTGAAGGTGCGGCTGTCCTTGTAGACGGCGGCGACGTCCTCGTATCGGGTCAGCACCCAGAAGCCGTCGGTCTGTCCGGCCGGCGGGTGCCAGTGCACCGGGGACTCGGTCCGCAGGTGGCTCCACAGCTCGCGCAGGTCGTACGTGGCGTGCAGCCGGGGATCGGACAGGTCGGCCGTGTCGAGGTGCGCCGGGTCGAACACGGGGCGCTCGGTCATGATCGTTCCATTTCTGCGGTCGTGGTCGTGGGGCGCCGGGGGCGCCGGACGTGAGGGTCCGGCGCGTGGCTATCCGGTGTGGCCCGGGAAGAAGGCGGTCGTCGCGCCCGCGGTCTCGCCGCCGTCCACGACGAGTTCCTGGCCGGTGATGAACCGGGCCCCGTCGGACGCCAGATAGTGGAAGGCGGCGGCGATCTCCTCCGGCAGGGCGTGCCGCCGCGCCGGGATACGGGCGTTGACCTCGTCCAGCATGGCCGGGGTGTACTCCGCCTCCTGCATCGGTGTGAGCACCGCCCCCGGGGTGACGCACGCGGTCCGGACGACCGGGCTCAGCTCCATGGCGAAGGTCTGGCAGAGCGAGGCGACCCCGGCCTTGGAGGCGTTGTAGTCCGCGTAGAGCGGGTAACCGCGCGAGCCGTTGACGGACGCGGTGGCGAGCAGCACGCCGTGGCCCTGGCGGACCATATGCCCGGCGGCGTGCCGCCACAGCGCCAGGACGCCCATGAGGTTGACGTCGAGGGTCCTGCGCGCCTCGGCCTCGGTGAGTTCGAGGACGCCGTGGCGGATGCTGATCCCGGCGTTGGCGATGACCACGTCGAGCCGACCGGTGGACTCACGCACGGCGGCGACGGCCTCGCCCACCGCGTCCCAGTCGGCCACGTCCACGTCGATCCACCGGACGCCGGGGACCTCGCCGTCCGGCTTCGCCACGTCCAGGTTGACGACGTGGTCGCCGTCCAGCGCGAAGCGGGCGGCGACGGCGCGGCCGATGCCGCTGGACGCGCCGGAGACGACGACCGTACGGCCCCCGGTCACAGGATCACCCGGTGGCTGTCGGTGGTGGACGTGTTCAGACCGCGCCGCAGGTTGCGGCTGACCAGCTGCTTCTTCAGCCAGCGGTCGGTGCCGTCGTAGCGGGCCCGGAACGAGCGGCGGCCGTGCGCGGCCAGGTAGTTGTCCACGACGAGCAGGGAGCCCTGCTCCACGACCACGTCCTGCTGGACCCGCTCCAGCTCCTCCATGAGCCGGTCCAGGGCGGCGACGGCCCGGGGGTCGTCGTCCACGCAGCGCATGAAGGGCCGGTCGATGCGCAGGTACGGGCTGAGCCGGTCGCCGAGCAGGACGGCGCTGGGTACCGGCCGCTCCAGCATCCGGCGGGCCTCGGCGAGCGCTGGGTGGTCCGGGTCCCACGCCTCCAGCTGCCGGATGTGCTCGGTGTCGGGCAGGATGTGAAAGCTCTCGGAGGCGAGGATGTCGCGGTCCTCGTCGGAGAGCCGGATGTCGCGGACGGAGGCGACGATGGTCGGCACCCGGTCGTGGTTGCGCAGGCCGAGCAGCATCAGGTAGTCGCAGCGCTGCGGGTGGAAGCCGTCCTCGGTGTGGAACTCCAGGAGCGATTCGCTGCCGTAGCCGCTCTGGTTCTCCTCGTCGCCCGCGATCGGCAGGACGTTCTGCACGAGCCGCCCCTGCTGGAGGGTGGCCCAGGCGAAGGGCTCGCCGAGCACCATCCCGCACAGGGCGAGGGCCAATTCCTGGTCGAGGGCGTTCTTTATGGTGATCGCCTCGCTCCAGTGCGCGGGGGTCGCGCCCAGGGCCTCGTCGTCCACGGAGAAGCCGTGGACCAGGCAGGCGGCGGACTGCTCGGTGCGCCGGAAGTCCTCCAGGAAGGCGCGCAGCCCGGCCGGCAGGACCTCGACGGCCTGCCAGGAGTGGTCGTAGAAGTCGGGGAACGACGGGTCGCCCGCGCTGTCGCGCAGTGAGGTGAGCCCTTCCCCGAGCTCGGCGGCCTCGCGGCCGGTGAGGGTGTACGCGGCGACGCTCTCCAGGACGGTCATCAGGCGCTCCCCTCGGAGGCGGCGACCAGGCTCTTGGGGCGCATGTCGGTCCAGTTGGCCTCGATGTACGCGAGCGCGGAAGCCCGGTCGGAGTCGCCCAGCGCGGTCGTCCAGCCGGCCGGGACCTCGGCGAAGGACGGCCACAGCGAGTGCTGCCCCTCGTCGTTGACAAGGACCATGAAGGTCCCCTCCTCGTGGTCGAACGGATTCGCCATCGTCGTGTCCTCTCTCTGGTCGGCCGGGGCCGGTCGGGTCCGGTCCTGTTGCGGCCCCATCGGCCGCGGGTGGTGCCGCCCTCGGACCCGGCCGAGCAGGGTCCCTGCCGGGTCGTCGTCGGGCGTGGTCCCCGGCGCGCACGGGCGCGCCGGGGAGGTCTCAGGCGGAGTCGTCGTCCCACTCCGCGGTGAACTCGTCCAGCTCGTCCTGGTCCAGGGCGACCAAGGGCTCGTCGGGGGCGGCGGCGGGCTGCCTGGCCTCGGAGTCGAGCTGCTTCGCCAGCGCGGCCAGACCGGCCACGGTGCGGCCGGCGAACACATCGCGCGGGGCGATCTCGTACCCGGCCCTGCGCGCCCGGGTGACGAGCTGGATGGACGTGATGGAGTCGCCGCCCAGGTCGAAGAAGCTGCTGTCCGCGCCCGCCCGGTCGACCTGGAGCACTTCCTGGAAGAGCGCGCAGAACAGCTCCTCCGCCTCGCCGCGCGGGGCGCGCCCGGTCGCGGCGGCGCTGAAGTCCGGGGCGGGCAGGGCGTTCCGGTCGAGCTTGCCGCTCGGGGTGACCGGCCAGGCGTCCAGCTCGACCACGGCGGCCGGGACCATGTAGTCCGGCAGCACCGCGCCGACCCGCTCCCGCAGGGCCGCCGGGCTGACCCGCTCCCCCGGTGCGGCGACGACATAGCCGACGAGGCGCCGGATGCCGGGGGTGTCCTCGCGGGCGACGACGACGGACCGCTCCACGGAGGCGTCGGCGGTGAGCGCGGCCTCGACCTCGCCGGGCTCGATGCGGAAGCCGCGGACCTTGACCTGCTCGTCGCTGCGGCCCAGGTACTCCAGCTGCCCGTCGGCGGTCCACCGGGCGAGGTCGCCGGTGCGGTACATCCGGGTGCCGGGGGCGCCGTACGGGTCGGCGACGAAGCGCTGCGCGGTGAGCGCGGCGCGGCCGAGGTAGCCGCGGGCGAGCCCGACACCGGCGATGTGCAGTTCGCCGGGGACCCCGGGCGGGACCGGGCGCAGCGTCTCGTCCAGCACGTAGACGCGGCTGCCGGCGACCGGGCGGCCCATGGGCGGGGCGGTGCGCCCGGCCAGGGGTGCGCTCATGGTGGCCATGACGGTGGACTCGGTCGGCCCGTACGCGTTGACCATGCGGCGTCCGGCGGACCAGCGGGCCACCAGGTCGGGCGCGCACGCCTCGCCGCCGACGACGAGTGTGACGCCCTCGGGCAGCCCGCCCTCGGGCACCACGGCCAGCGAGGACGGCGGCAGCAGCAGGCAGTTCACCCCGTACCGGGCGACGGTGTCCACGAGCGGCTGCCCCGGCAGGAGTTCACCGGCCGGCACGACGACCGCGCAGGACCCCGTGAGCAGTGCGGTGCACAGCTCCCACACGGAGGCGTCGAAGCTGGGCGAGGCGTAGAGCAGCACCTTGCCGAGCGGCTTCACGCCGAGCCCTTCGGCCTGGGCGGCCGTCATCGAGGCGAGGCCGCCGTGCGTGACGAGGACGCCCTTCGGGGTGCCGGTGGAGCCCGAGGTGTAGATGACGTACGCGGCGGACGCCGGGCGTAGCGGGCCCGTCCGGTCGGCGTCGGTGAGGTCGGCGTCGGAGGTGGATTCGGGGACCGTCAGTTCGTCCACGTACAGCCGGGTGGGTCCGTCCTCCTGGGCGGGCAGGCCCTCGGCGGCCTCGCGGGTGGTGAGGACGAGGTGCGGGGCGGCGTCGCGGAGCATGAACGCGATCCGGTCCGCCGGGTAGCTGACGTCGAGCGGCAGGTAGGCGGCGCCCGCCTTGAGCGCGGCGACGATCGACACCACGGAGTCCGTCGAGCGCGGCATGGCGACGACGACCAGGCGTTCGGGTCCGGCGCCGTGGGAGACGAGGACGCGGGCCAGGCGGTTGGCGCGGGCGTCGAGTTCGGCGTACGAGAGGGTGCCCCCCGGTCCGGTGACGGCGGGTGCGTCCGGGCGGGCGGCGACCTGCCGGGCGAACAGCTCGGGGAAGGTGGCCGGGGTCGCGGCCCGGGCGTCGGCTTCCCGGTTGGGCTCGGCGACCAGGCGGTCGAGCTCGGGTGCGGAGAGCAGGCCGATGCGACCCGTCGGCAGGTCCGGGGTGGCGACGAGGGCGTCCAGGACGCGGCCCACCACGGCGAGCAGCCGGTCCGCCTCGTCGTGCGTGAACAGGTCTCCCCGGTAGTTCAGTTCGAGGCTCAGACACTCGCCGGGGACCACGACCAGGCTGAGCGGGTAGTGGGTCGCGCCGGGCGCCGCGGTGTCGTCCACGGAGATCCGGAGGCCGGGCACCTGCTCCTGGACGGCGGCCCGGTCGACCGGGGTGTTCTCGAACCCGAGGACGGTGTCGAAGAGTTCGCCGTGGCCGGCGCTCTGCTGCACGGCCGCCAGGGAGACGTGGTGCGCCTCACCGAGGGCGGCCTGCTCGTCCTGGAGCCGGGCCAGGACGCCGGAGAGGGGCTGCCCGGGCTCCCAGCGCACCCGGACCGCGATGGTGTTCATCAGCATGCCGACGACGGACTCGGCGCCGGGCAGCTGCGGGGCGCGCCCGGCGACGGTGGCGCCGAAGACGACGTCGCGGCGGCCGGTGAGGCGGCCGAGGGCGACCGCCCAGGCGTACTGGAGGACGGTGTTCAGGGTCAGCCCGTGGGCGCGGGCGGCGGCCGTGAGCGCACGGGTCTCGTCGGCGCCGAGGCGGTGCGCGACGAGGTCCGGGACGACGGCGGCGGCCGCGTCGGCGCCGGGGGCGACCAGGGTCGGCCCGTCGAGCCCGGCCAGCGCGTCCTTCCACAGCTGTTCGCCCGTACCGTCCAGGGAGGCGAGCCAGCCGAGGTGGTGGCGGTACGGGGTGACGGCCGGCAGGGACGCGGAGGCGCCGCCGTTCGCGTACAGCTCGAAGAGGTCGCGGAACATCAGGGGCAGCGACCAGCCGTCGAGCAGGATGTGATGGTGCGTCAGGAGGAAGAGGTGGCGGTCGTCGGCGAGCTTGACCAGGGTGACCCGCACCAGCGGCGGTTCGGCCAGGTCGAAGCGACGGACCCGGTCCTCGGCGAGCAGGGCGGCGACCCGGTCGCGCTGGGTCTCCTCGTCGAGCCCGGTGAGGTCGAGGTCCGTCCACGGCAGGGCGACGGCGGCGGGCACCACCTGCACGGCGGCCCCGCCGGCCGGGCGGACGAACGCGGCGCGCAGATTGTCGTGCCGGGCGAGCAGCGCCTCGCAGGCGGTGCGCAGCACGCCCGGGGCCAGCTCCCCGGCGAGTTGCAGGGGGCGCTGGGTGTTGTAGACGTCGACGCCGTCCTCGGCGAGCAGGGCGTGGAAGTGCATGCCCTGCTGGAGCGGGGTCAGCGGCAGGACGTCCAGGTGCCCGGGGTAGTCCCGCTCCAGCTCCGCCCGCTCCTCGGCGCCGAGGGTGACCAGCGGCCCCTCCGGTGGCACGAACGAGGGCTCGGCCTCGGCGGTCGCGGTGGCGGTGGTGGCCAGCGCGGCGACGGTGCGGTGGGTGAAGACGTCCTTCGGGGTGAGCACGAGCCCCGCCTTGCGCAACCGGGAGACCAGCTGGAGGGAGAGGATCGAGTCGCCGCCCAGGTCGAAGAAGCTGTCGTCGGCACCGACGCGTTCGACGTGCAGCACCTCGGCGAACAGCTCGCACAGCAACCGTTCCCGGTCGTCCTTCGGCGCCCGGCCGCCGGCCGTGCCCGCGAACTCCGGGGCGGGCAGGGCGCGCCGGTCCAGCTTGCCGTTGATCGTGAGCGGCAGCTCGGGCATCGTGACGACTGCGGCGGGCACCATGTGCGCGGGCAGCGCCCCGGCGAGCCGGCCGGGCAGCCCGGCGATGTCGGCGGAGGCGTCGGCGGGCACCACATAGGCGACGAGGCGCTTGACACCCGGCTGGTCCTCGCGGGCCACGACGGCCGCCCGGGCCACGGCCGGGTCGGCGGCGCAGACCGCCTCGATCTCGCCGGGCTCGACGCGGAAGCCGCGGATCTTGACCTGGTCGTCGGCGCGCCCGGCGAACACCATCGTGCCGTCGGGCAGCCGGCGGCCGAGGTCGCCGGTGCGGTACATGCGGGCGCCGGGCCCGCCGAAGGGGTCGGCGACGAAGCGTTCGGCGGAGAGCCCGGGGCGGCCGAGGTAGCCGCGGGCGAGCCCGGCCCCGGCGATGTACAGCTCGCCGTCGGTACCGGCGGGGACCAGGCGCAGCCGGTCGTCCAGAAGGTAGACGCGGGTGTTGTGCGCGGGGCGGCCGATGGCGGGGCGCTCGCTGTCGCCGGTGCGGCAGAGCATCGCGTCGACGGTGCACTCGGCGGGGCCGTACAGGTTGTAGCCGTTCAGGCCCTCGGTGGCGCGCAGTTCGTCCCACAGGTCGTCGCCGACGGCCTCGCCGCCGAGCGCGAGAGTGGTCGGGCGGTGACTCCCGGCGGCGAGGAGCCCGGCCGCGAGGAGGGTGCGGGCGAAGCTGGGCGTGGTGTCGAGGACGTCAATGCGCCGCTCGGTGACGTACGCGGTCAGCGCGTGCGGGTCCTTGCGGGTCTCGTCGTCCACCAGGTGCAGTTCGTGGCCGCCGGTCATCCACAGGAGCTGGCTCCAGGAGGCGTCGAAGACCAGCGCGTTGGTGAGCGCGACGCGCATCCGACGGCCGCCCGCCGCCTCGGACTCCGGCGCGAAGAACCGGTCCCGGTGGCTGTGGAACATGTTCACCAGGGCGCGGTGCTCGACCGCGACGGCCTTGGGCGTGCCGGTGGAGCCCGAGGTCGAGATGGTGTACGCGAGGTGCGCGGGGAGCAGCGGGGCGGTGCGGTCGGCGTCCGTGAGGTCGGCGTCGGAGGGCGCCCCGGCACCGCCGTCGAGCCGGTCGGCGAGGGCGTCGAGCGAGAGCCGGTCCGGCCCCCCGTCCGGGAGCCCGGCCGCGACGACGTCCGTGGTCACCAGGAGGACCGGATCGGTGTCGGCGAGCAGCGCGGTGATCCGGGCGGCCGGGTACTCGGGGTCGATCGGCAGGTAGGCGGCCCCGGCCTTGAGCACGGCGAGGATCGCCACCACGGTGTCGGCGGTGCGGGGCAGCGCGAGCGCGACGAGGGTGTCGGGTCCGGCGCCCCGGGCGGCGAGGAGCCGGGCGAGCCGGTTGGCGCGGGCGTTGAGGGCGCCGAAGGTGAGGGCCTGCCCGCCGCCGACGAGGGCGGTCGCTTCGGGGGTGGCCCGCACCTGCGCCTCGAAGACGTCGGGGAGCGTGGCGTCGGGGACCTCGCGGGCGGTGTCGTTCCAGGTGTAGAGGGTGCGGCGGCGCTCCTCCTCGGTGAGGAGGTCGACGCGACCGGCCGGGGTGTCCGGGGCGGAGACGAAGCCTTCGAGGAGCAGCCGGAGCCGGCCGAGGAGCGCGGTCGCCACCCCGGTGTCGAAGAGGTCCTGGCGGTGGTTGAGTTCGAGGCGCAGTTCGTCGCCCGGGTAGACGGCGAGGCTGAGCGGGTAGTGGGTGCCCTCGTGGGCGTCGTGGCCGGTGGCCTCCACGATGGAGATGGCCATGCCGGGGATCGCCTTGGACGCGGCGAGCGGGTCGATCGGGAAGCTCTCGAACGCGACGGTGGTGTCGAAGAGTTCGGTGTGCCCGGTGGTCCGGTGGATGTCGGCGAGGCCCAGGTAGTGGTAGCCGCCGAGGCGGGCCTGCTGGTCCTGGAGCCGGGCCAGCATCGCGGACAGCGGCTCGACCGGGTCGATGCGCAGCCGGGCGGGCACGGTGTTGATGAGCAGGCCGACCATGTGGTCGACGCCGGGGATCTGTGGCGGGCGGCCCGCGACGGTGGCCCCGAACACGATGTCGTCGCGCCCGGTGAGGGAGGCGAGGAGCAGCGCCCAGGCGCCCTGGACGACGGTGTTGAGGGTCAGTCCGCGCTGCCGCCCGGCCGTGCTGAGCGCGGCGGTCAGTTCGGCCGGCAGGTCCGCGATGACGCGCTGCTGGCGTCCCGGGGTGCCCGCGGCGGCCGCCGGGGCGACCAGCGTCGGTTCGGCGAGCCCCTCCAGCGCCTCGGCCCAGGCGCGTTCGGCATCGGCCCGGTCCTGGGCGCCGAGCCAGCCCAGGTAGTCGCTGAACGGGGCGACCGCCTCCAGGTCGGGCAGGCCGGCGTCGCCCCGGGCGCGCCGGTAGAGGCGGAAGACGTCGCGCAGCACGATGGGCAGGGACCAGCCGTCGACCAGGATGTGGTGGTTGGTGATGACCAGGACGTGGCGTTCGGCGCCGAGGCGGACGAGGGTGAAGCGGACGAGCGGGGGCCGGGCCAGATCGAAGCGGCGTTCGCGGTCGGCGGCGAGGAGCCGGGTGAGCCGGGCCCGCTGCTCGGACTCGCCGAAGCCGCTGAGGTCGCTCTCCTCCCAGGGCACCTCGACGGCACGGGCCACGGCCTGGACGGCCTGTCCCGATCGGCGTTGCAGGAAGCCCGCGCGCAGACCGGAGTGGCGTTCCAGGAGTTGCCCGCAGGCGCGCTTCATGGCGTGCGCGTCCAGGGCCCCGGCCAGCTCCAGGGGCGTCTGCATGTTGTAGAAGTCGACGCCCTCGGTGTCGTAGAGAGCGTGGAAGAGCATGCCCTCCTGCAAGGGGGACAGCGGCAGCACCGCTTCCAGTGAGGTCTGCTTCACTTCGAGTTCTCCCATTGGGCTTCGAGCTCTTCGAGCTCGTCCAGGTCGAGCGGGACGAGGGGCTGCTGGGCGGGGGTCCAGTCGCCCTCGCCCGCCGCGACGTCCTTGGCGTGGGGGGCGAGCGCGGCGACGGTCTTGTGCGTGAACACGTCGCGCGGGGTGAGGTCGAGCCCTTCGGTGCGGGCGCGGCCGGCCAGCCGGATCGACATGATCGAGTCGCCGCCGAGGCCGAAGAAGTCGTCGTCGATCGAGACGCGTTCCAGGCCGAGCACTTCGGCGTACAGGCCGCAGAGCAAGGTCTCGCGGGCGTCGCGCGGTTCGCGTCCGGCGGGGGCCGCCGAGAACTCCGGTACGGGCAGGGCCTTGCGGTCCAGCTTTCCGTTCGGGGTGAGCGGCAGGGCGGCGACCTCCATCAGGACGGACGGCACCATGTAGCCGGGCAGCGAGGCGGCGAGGTGTTCCCGGAGCGCGTCCGCGTCGAAGGAACCCGCGGCGGGGACGGCGTACGCGACGATGCGCGGGGCGCCCGCCCGGTCCTCCCGGACGATGGCCGCGGCGCGGGCCACCGAGGGGTCCGCGGTGAGCACGGTCTCGATCTCGCCGAGCTCGATGCGGTGGCCCCGGATCTTCGTCTGGTGGTCGGCGCGGCCCAGGTATTCCAGCTCCCCGTCGGCCCGGCGGCGGCCGAGGTCGCCGGTGCGGTACATCCGGGTGCCGGGCGCGCCGTACGGGTCGGCGACGAATCGTTCGGCGGTGAGCCCGGGCCGGCCCGCGTAGCCGAGGGTGACGCCGCGCCCCGCGATGCAGATTTCGCCGCTCACCCCCGGGGGCACCGGCCGCAGCCGGGCGTCGAGCACGTACACCCGCAAGTTGGAGGCGGGGCGGCCGACGGGCACGGCGGCGGGTTCGGCGCCCGCGATCGCCAGGTGGCTCGTGGAGTAGACGGACACCTCGGTCGGCCCGTACAGATTGTGCAGGGCGGCCCCGCTCACGGCGCGGAACCGTTCCACCAGGCCCGAGGTCATGGCCTCGCCGCCGCAGAACACCCGCCGCAGCCCGTCGCAGCGGTCCGCGCCCGGCTCCTGGACGAAGACTTCGAGGGTGGACGGGACGAACTGGGCGACGGTGACCTTCTCCCGGCGGATCAGGTCGGGGAGGTAGCCGGGCCGGGTGTGCCCGTCCGGCTCGGCGATCACGACGGCGGCGCCGGTGATCAGCGGCCAGAAGATCTCCCACACCGAGGGGTCGAAGCTCATCGAGGTGCGCTGGAGGACCCGGTCGCCGGGGCCGAGCGGGAACGCGTCCTGCATCCAGTGCAGGTAGTTGGCGACCCCGGCGTGCGCCACGACGATGCCCTTCGGGCGGCCGGTGGAGCCGGAGGTGTGGATGACGTAGGCCGGGTGCAGCGGCAGCGGGCGGTCCGGGGCGGGGCCGTCGGCGGCCGGGGCGCCCGAGACCAGCGCCGCGTAGTTCGCCGGGTCGATGACGAGGACCGGGTCGGCGTCGCTGAGCATGTTGCGGACCCGCTCCGCCGGGTACTCCGGATCGATCGGCAGGTAGGCGGCCCCGGCGCGGTGCACGGCGTGCAGGGCGACGATCAGCTCGACCGAGCGGGGCAGGCTCACCCCGACGACCCGGCCGGGCCCCGCCCCCTTCGCGACGAGCGCGGCGGCGAGGCGGCCGGCCCGTGCGTCGAGTCCGGCGTACGTGACGGTCTCGGCACCGCAGACGACGGCGACCGCGTCCGGGGTGCGGGCAGCCTGGGCCGCGAACAGCTCGGGCAGGGTGGCGTCCGGGAAGGCGCGGACCGGGCCCTCGCCCGCCGTGAGCGCCGCGGCCGTCTCCTCGACGGTGAGCAGGGAGATCCCGGCGACCGGCCGGTCCGGGTCGGCGGCGAACGCCGCGAGGGCGAGCCGGAGCCGGGTGAGGACGGCGTTCGCCTCGGCCTCGCCATACAGGTCGGCCCGGTAGGTGAGTTCCAGGCGCATCCGGTTGCCGGGGGCGGCGATCAGGCTGAGCGGGTAGTGCGTGGCGCCGGTGGCGTCGGACTCCTCGACGCTGATCCGCAGCCCCGGGACGGCCCGGCCGATGGACGCGCGGTCCACCGGGGCGTTCTCGAAGACCGTGCTGGTGTCGAAGAGTTCGGGCATCCCGGTCAGCCGCTGGAGCGCGGCCAGGCCGAGGTGGTGGTGCCCAGTCAGCGCGGCCTGCTCCGACTGCACGGTGGCGAGGAGCGCGGCGAACGGCTGCGCGGGGTCGACGCGGACCCGGACCGGGACGGTGTTCATCAGCATCCCGACCATCTCCTCGACGCCCGGGAGCAGGGGCGGCCGGCCGGAGACGGTGGTGCCGAACACGACGTCGTCGCGGCCGGTGAGCAGCGCGAGGAGCAGCGCCCAGGCACCCTGGACGACGGTGCTGGTGGTCAGGCCCCGGGTGCGGGCGGCCGCGTTCACCGCCCGGGTCAGCTCCTCGTCCAGCTCGGTGACGGCGAGGGCCGGGGTGCCGGTGGCGGCCTGGGCGCCGGGGGCGACGAGCGTCGGCTCGTCCAGGCCCGCGAGCGCGGTGCGCCAGGCGTCCTCGGAGGCCGTACGGTCCTGGGCGGCGAGCCACGCGAGGTGGTCGGAGACCGGGACGGCGGACGGCAGTGCGGACCCGGCTCCGCCGTCCGCGTACAGCAGGAACAGGTCCCGCAGCACCAGCGGCAACGACCATCCGTCGTACAGGATGTGATGGTTCGTCAGGACGAGCAGGTGCTCGTCCGGGGCGGTGCGCACGAGGCCGAAGCGGATCAGCGGCGGCGCGTCCATCCGGAAGCGGCGGGCCTTGTCCGAGGCGAGCAGCCCGCTCAGCGCGGCGGCGCGCTCCGGCTCGGCCAGGTCCGCGAGGTCGTGGAACGCCCAGTCCGGTTCGAGGCCGCCGCAGATCACCTGCACGGGCACCCCGGACCCGGCGCGGTCGAACGCGGCGCGCAGCGCGGGATGCCGGTCGAGTACGCCCCGGCAGGCGCGGCGCAGCGCCTCGGCGTCGAGCGGCCCGGCGAGCCCGAAGACCTTCTGCACGTTGTACGGGTCGGGACCGGCGTCCGCGTCGCCTTCGCGGAGGGCGGCGCCGGAGTAGAAGGCGTGGAAGAGCATGCCCTCCTGGAGTGGGGCGAGCGGGAGCAGCGCCTCCGCGTTCCGCCCGGCCCAGCGGGCGCGCAGGGCCGCGGCCTCCTCGGGGCTCACGGGTTCGGGGATCGGCGGGGCGTCGGCCCGCTCGTCGCCGGGGGCGTCGATGCCCGCCGCGTGGGCGGCCATGGCCGCGACCGTGCGGTGCGTGAAGACGTCCTGCGGGGTGAGGCCGATCCCGGCGCGGGCGGCGCGGGTGACGAACTGGACGGCCACGATCGAGTCGCCGCCCAGGTCGAAGAAGTTGTCGTCGATGCCGACGGCGGTGGCGCCGAGGAGTTCGCCGATCAGCTCGCACAGCAGCCGCTCGCGCTCGTCGCGCGGGGCGCGGCTCTCGGCGGCGCCGGTGAACTCCGGTGCGGGCAAGGCATTCCGGTCCAGCTTGCCGCTGGGGGTGAGGGGCAGCGCGTCGAGCACCACGACGGCGGCGGGCACCATGTATTCGGGCAGCCCGGCGGCGGCCAGCTCCCGCAGCGCGGCGGGCTCGGGCATCGCGTCCGGGCCCGGCACCACGTAGGCGACGAGGCGGCGCACGCCGGGGGCGTCCTCGCGGACGACGACCGTGGCGTGCCCGACGGCCGGGTCGGCCGCGAGGACCGCCTCGATCTCACCGGGCTCGATGCGGAAGCCGCGCACCTTGACCTGGTCGTCGCCGCGCCCCAGGTATTCCAGCTCGCCGTCGGACGTCCAGCGCGCGAGGTCGCCGGAGCGGTACATGCGGGCGCCGGGCTCGCCGTACGGGTCGGCGACGAACCGCCCGGCGGACAGGCCGGGGCGGCTCAGGTAGCCCCGCGCCAGGCCGGAGCCCGCGATGTAGACCTCGCCGGCCACGCCCGCCGGGACCGGGCGCAGCGCCTCGTCCAGGACGCGCACCCGGGTGCGGTGCACGGGGCGGCCCATGCGGGGCACGGTGCGCCCGGCGAGCGGGTCGCTCATGGTGGTGATGACGGTGGACTCGGTGGGCCCGTAGGCGTTGACCA
This sequence comes from Streptomyces laurentii, assembly GCF_040635425.1. Lineage (NCBI taxonomy): Bacteria > Bacillati > Actinomycetota > Actinomycetes > Kitasatosporales > Streptomycetaceae > Streptomyces > Streptomyces laurentii. Next base: position 134,998 of record NZ_JBEYHT010000002.1, read on the forward strand.
TGCGGCGGCCGGGCGACCAGCGCTCCACGAGGTCGGGCGGGCACGCCTCGGCGCCGACGACCAGCGTGACGCCCGGCGGGATCGAGCCCTCGGCCATCACGGACAGCGCGGAGGGCGCGAGCAGCAGGCAGCTGACGCCGGTCTCGGCGATCAGGGCGGCCAGGGCGGGCCCCGGCTGGAGGCGTTCGGCCGGGGCGACAACCGCGCAGCCGCCGGTGAGGAGCGCGGTGCACAGCTCCCACACCGAGGCGTCGAAGCTGGGCGAGGCGAACATCAGGACGCGCTCGCCGGGCCGCAGCGCGAGCCGGTCGGCCTGGGTGGAGGCGAGGGCGGCGATCCCGGTGTGCGGAACCAGCACGCCCTTGGGACGCCCGGTGGACCCGGAGGTGTAGATGACGTACGCGGTGTGACCGGGGCGCAGGGGCGCGGTCCGGTCCGCGTCGGTGAGGTCGCTGTCGTCGGAGTGCGGCGCCAGGGACGCCTCGTCCAGGACGAGCTCGTCCAGGAAGAGGCCGCCGACGAACAGCTCGTCCAGGAACAGCTGCTCGGGGAGGCCGGCGAGGCCGTCGAGCCGGGCGGCGGCCGCGCGGGTGGTGAGCATCAGGGCGGGGCGCGCGTCGTCCAGCATGTACGCGATGCGCTCGGCCGGGTACGACACGTCGACCGGAAGGTGCGCGGCGCCCGCCTTGAGGACCGCCAGGACGGCGACGACCGCGTCCGGTGAGCGGTCCATGGCGACGGCGACCCGGGTGTCGGGACCGGCGCCCATGCGGGCGAGGAGGCGGGCGAGGCGGTTGGCGCGGGCGTTGAGCCGTTCGTACGAGAGCGTGGTCTCCCCCGCCCGTACGGCGTCGGCGTGCGGGGTGGCCCGGACCTGCCGCTCGAACAGCTCGGGGAAGGTGGTCCCGGCGTCCGGCCGGCCGGTGTCGTTCCACTCCACGAGGACGCGTTCGTGCTCGTCGGGGCCGAGGAGCGGGAGGCGGCCGATCGGGAGGTCGGCGGGGGCGGTGGCCAGCGCGGTGAGGTAGCGCAGGAAGCGGTCCTGGTGGGCGGCGAGTTCGTCCTCGGTGTAGCGGTCGGCGGGGGCCTCGAAGTCGATGGCGGCGCCCTGTCCGGTGCTCTGGGAGCGGACACTGATGTTGAGGTCGGGGACCGGGCCGCCCTGGAGGGTGCGGGCGTAGGTGGGGTGGCCGTCGAAGAGCAGGTCGCCGCTGCCCGGGATGATGTTGACCTGCACCCCGAAGAGGTGACCGCCGCTGCCGACGAGCTTCAGGTCGCGCCGCAGGTCGTCGTACGGGTAGTTCTGGTGCTCCAGGAGCTCGGCCAGCCGGGACGCGACTTGGCGCAGCAGCTGGGAGCGGGTGGTGGCCGGGTCGACGGTGAGCCGCAGCGGGAGCTGGTTGGCCATCATCCCGGGGTTGTTGCGGGCGATGTCGGTGCGCCGGGCCGCGACCGGGACGCCGATGGTGAGGTCGCGCTGCCCGGTCATGCCGTGCAGATACGCGGCGACCGCGGCAAGCACCGGGACCGTCCAGGTGGTCCGGGCCTCGCGGCCGGCGGTCCGGAGGGCGGCCAGCGCGGATTCGGGCAGCTCGGCGGTGCGGGTGGGCAGCACCTCTCCGGCCCGGCCCGGCACCGTGCGGTCGGACAGGGTCGCGGTCTCCGGCTGCACCGCGAACCGGGCGAGCCAGTAGGCGCGGTCGCGCGCGAAGCGGTCGGACGCCCGGTAGGCGGCCTCTTCGGCGACCAGCTCGGCGAGGGTGTTCAGCGGGGCGCCCGCGGGCTCCTCACCGGCCGCCTCGGCGGCGTACAGCTCGGCGACCCGGCGCGTGAAGAGCACGCTGCCGAAGCCGTCGATGAGGATGTGGTGGCAGCGCTTGTACCAGATGAAGTGCGCCTCCCCGAGCTTCAGCAGCACCTCGTTGAACAGCGGGTCGCGGACGAGGTCCAGGGCGGTGTGCCGGTCCTCGGCCATCCAGCGCAGTGCCTCGGCGTGCGGGTCGGGCCGGTCCGAGAGGTCGATCTCCCGCAGCAGTTCGCCGGCCTGCGCGACGGCCGTCTGGTACGGGCCCTGCGGGCCCTCGCCGAAGGTGACGTCGAAGGTGCCGCTCTCGACCTCGGCCCTGCGGACCGCGCGCCGGAGGAGACCGGCGTCCACCGGACCCCGGATCTCCAGGTAGTCGGCCAGGTTGAACGTCGAGGTGGGCGAGGCGAGCCGGTGCGCGAACCAGACCCCGCGCTGGGCGGCGGTCAGCGGAAACGGGGTGCCTTCGGTGACGAGCGGAGTCATCGGACGACGACCACCTTCCCGGCGCGTTCCAGCGCGCCTCGGTCTGGTGCCCTGGGCCGGATCGCGGGGTGTTCAGCGCGGTCCGCAGGGCGGGACGTCCGGCGGTCGTGGGGCGCCGGGGTGACGGCGGGCGCGGCCGCCCCGGGACGTGCGGGGCGGCGACGGCAGGGTGTCGACAGGCCGGCGCCGTGGCATCGATGCTCGCCGAACGCATGTGCGGTCACCAGGAAAGCAACCGGCAACCGGCGTCGCCGGCTGCCGGGGCGAGTTACCGGATTCTTGCCTGGAAGGGGCCCGCCGCCGCTCGGCATGATGCGCAGCAATGCCCGCAGAGGCTGAGAGGACCACTGCTTTGACCCGTCCCGAGAGCTATCCCGACCGCGCCCTGCTGGAGTGGCTGACCGACGCGCCGGCCGACCGCGGGCTCTACTTCGCCGGACCCCGTGACAGCTGGGACTTCCACTCCTACCGGTCGCTCGCCCGGCTGACCCTCACCACCGCCGCCGCGCTGCGCGCGCACGGGGTGCGCCACAACGACGTGGTGGTCGTGGTGCAGCGTTCCAGCCCCGGTTTCGCGGCCAGCCTGTTCGGCGCGCTCGCGGCCGGAGCGACGCCGTCCTCGATCGCGCCGCCGTTCGCGTTCCAGCGGAGCGAGGACTACCAGCGCCACGTCGACCACCTCTTCCGCACGGCGGCCCCGGCCCTCACCATCTGCGACGAGGACTCCTTCGAGGCGGTCAGCAAGACGTGCGCCGGGCTCGGCATCCGCCGGCCGGTGCTCTTCGATGAGCTGGTGCGCGACGTGGAACCGGCCGCCGCCCCGTACCCGCTGCCGGACCACGCGCTGCTCCAGTTCACCTCCGGGTCCAGCGGCTTCTCGCGCGGGGTGCGGGTCGCGTCCGACGCGCTGCGCGCCAACATCACCGCGATGCGGCGCCGGCTGCGGTGGCGGCCCGAGGACGCCGGCATCAGCTGGATGCCCGTGCACCACGACTTCGGCCTCACCGGCTGCCTGATCAACATGGTGGTCACCGGGTGCGACGGCTGGCTGATGCAGCCCGAGCACTTCCTGCGCGACCCGGTCCGCTATCTGCGCTGCATCAGCGAGAACCGGATCGGCCTGACCGCGATGCCCAACTTCGGCCTGGCGTACATCCTGCGCCGGGTCCGCCCGGCCGCCCTGGAGGGCCTGGACTTCAGCGCCCTGCAATCGGTCAGCCTGGGCGCCGAGCGCATCGACCCGGCCGCCCTGGAGGCGATCGAGGCGCTGCTCGGCCCGTACGGCTTCCGGCGCGGCGTCTTCACCCCGGCGTACGGGGGCGCGGAGGCGACTCTCGGGGTGACCGGCCTGGCCCCGCACGAGGGCTGGACGGCCTCCGCCCCGGACAGCGAGGACGGGCGGCCCGGCACGGCCCGCATCGTGGGCTGCGGGCGCCCGATGGAGGGTGTCACGGTGTCCGTGCTGGACGCGGACGACCGGCCCGTGCCGGACGGCACCGTGGGCGAGATCGTCGTCGGCGGGACGTCGGTGCGCGGCAACAGCTATGTGGGCGAAGCGGGTTCGGCGTCCGGCACCAGCCTGGCGTCGGGCGTGCTGCGCTCGGGCGACGCCGGATTCCTGCGCGAAGGCCAGCTGTTCGTGCTGGGCCGCCTCGGCGACGGCATCAAGATGAACGGCAAGATGGTCTTCGCGGAGAACCTGGAGGGCCGACTGCACGAGCTGGGCGTCCCTGAGCGCCGGGCGGCGGTCCTGCTGGGCTTCCGCGACGGCGTCGCGACGGCCGCCGTGGTCATGGAGGGCGCGAAGCCGGAGTGGGACGCGGTCGCCCGGGAGGTCGTCACGGAGTCGCTGCCCGACGCGGAGCTGCTGCTCGTCCACGTCCGCCGCAGCGGCCTGGCGGTCACGTCGAGCGGCAAGCCGCGCCGACGGCTGATGTGGAAGCAGCTGTGCGACGGCACGCTCGCGGACACGGCGGCGGTCTGACCCGTACGCACGCACACGAAGAGGGGCCGGTCGCCGACCGGCCCCTCTTCTGTTTCAAGAACTACGAGCGGAACGCCAGCACCACGTTGTGGCCGCCGAAGCCCGCCGCGTTGGACAGGGCCGCGAGGTCACCGGCCGGCAGCGCGCGGGGCACGATGCGCACCACGTCCAGCGTGATGGCGTCGTCCTGGTCGGCCAGGTTCGCGACGGGCGGGGCCGTGCGGTCGCGCAGGGACAGCACCGCGGCGAGCGCGCCCAGCGCCCCGGAGCCGCCGATCAGGTGCCCGGCGGCCGACTTGACGGCGGAGACGGCGTAACCGGACTCCCCCAGCACATGGTTGAGCGCCCGGCTCTCCGCGATGTCGCCCTGCGGGGTCGACGTGGCGTGGGCGCTGACGTGCTTCACGTCCGCCGGGGTCAGCCCGGCGTCCGCGAGCGCCTTGCGCAGGGCGCTCGCCAAGCCGAGACCGTCCGGTTCGGGCCGCACCATGTGGTGGGCGTCCGCGCTCACCCCGGCCCCCGCCAGCACGCAGTGGACGCGGGCGCCCCGGGCGCGGGCGTGCTCGGCGGACTCCAGGACGAGGACGGCGGCGCCCTCGCCGAGGACGAACCCGTCGCGCTGCTTGTCGTAGGGGCGGGAGGCGCCCGCCGGGTCGTCGTTGCGCCGGGACACCGCGTGCATCGAGGCGAAGGCGGTGAGCGTCAGCGGGCCGATGACGGCCTCGCTGCCGCCGACCGCGACCACATCGGCCCGGCCGAGGCGGATCATGTCCAGGCCCGCCGCGACCGCCTCCGCCCCGGCCGCGCAGGCCCCCGCCGGAGAGAGGGCGGCGGCCCGGGCGTTGAGCGCGAGGCTGACCGCCCCGGCGGCGCCGTTCACCATGACCATGGGCACGGTGTACGGGGAGATGGCGCGCTCCCGTCCGGTGCGCAGCTGTTCCTGGGCGCGCAGGAGGGCGCCGACGCCCCCGATGCCGCTGCCCATGACGACGCCGACGCGCTCGGCGGGCGGCTGCCCGTGGTCACCGGCCGGGCCGCGGAAACCGGCGTCCCGCCAAGCCTCCTCGGCGGCGACGAGCGCGAACCGGGCGGCCCGGTCGAGCCGGCGCGCCCGCGTCCGGTCCAGGACGGTGTCGGGTTCGACGGCGGCCCGGGCGGCGATGCGGACGGGCAGCGCTTCGGCCCAGGGCTCGGTGAGGGCGCGGGCGGCGGACCGGCCCGCGACGATGCCCTCCCAGGTGGCGGGGGCGTCGCCGCCCAACGGGGTGGTGGCGCCGAGGCCGGTGACGACGACCTCGGGCAGGCGCGTACGGGCGACGGACATCGCCGGCCCTCTCCTTCCGATTCGGGGTGCGGGGCGCGGGCCTACGCGGCGGTGCGCAGCGCCTCGGGCCGGGCCAGGTTCTCGGCGAGGAACAGGTCGCGCAGCTTCGGGGTGAGCAGACCGAGTTGCCGCAGGACGTGGATCACCTGCTGGAACAGCAGCTGCCGGTATCCGAACATCATCGGGTCGGTACGGGCGAAGGTCAGGCCCCGTTCGATGTCGAGGTCCATCTTCTCCCAGACCTCGCGCAGCAGGAACCGGCGGGACATCAGGTGGACGGCCTCCAGCAGGAACGCCTCGCGCTCGTCGCGCTCCCGGGTCGTCATGTCGTTGTAGAGGCCGGTGAGCGAGACCACGCCGAAGCCGATGTGCCGGGCCTCGTCCTTGGCGATCATCCGGGTGATCGAGGTGATCAGCGGGTCGCCGAAGCCGCTGCTGGCGAGCCGGGTCGCGGCCAGGGCGAGCCCTTCCACGATGACCTGCATGCCGAGGTAGACGACGTCCCAGCGGGACTCGGCGAGCAGGTCGCGCAGCAGGGCCTTGAGGCCGGGGTTGATCGGGTAGGAGACGCCGATCTTCTCGTCGATGTACCGGGCGAACGCCTCGACGTGCCGGGCCTCGTCGGCGACCTGGGAGGCCGCGTACACCTTCGCCTCCAGGTCGGGAACGGTCTCCACCAGCCGGGCCGTGGTGACGAGGGCGCCCTGTTCGCCGTGCAGGAACTGGCTGACCATCCACGCCTGGTACTCCCAGCGGAAGCTGTTGAGCAGTTCGCGGGGGACGGGGCTGGTCTCGGAGACGGCGAACGAGGCGAGGCCGGCGCTCTGGCCGTCGGAGAGGGGTGCGCCGAAGCGGACGTCGTAGCTCCAGTCGATGTCCGTGTCGGCGTCCCACTGGTTCTGCTTGTTGCGCTGGTACAGCTTCCAGATGCGGCTGTCGCGCCCGTCGTAGTCCCAGGTGAGACAGGCGCGGATGGAGGCGTCGACCTCCATCAGGTCCTCGCGGGCCCGGTCGAGGGTGAAGAGCGCCGAGTCGGCGGAGCCGTCCTCGGCGCGCGGAGGGGCCGAGCCCTCAACGGAAACGTCGGTCATCGGGAACGCGATCCTTTCATCCACCGTGGCCCGTCGGCCCCGGCCCACACCCTCGCCCGCCCGGGCGCACCCGGCCAGGAAGGCCCTGGGCAATTTGCGGGCAGCAACAGCTGCCGGTCGGTTGCCTGGTGGCCCGCGCGCCCGCGCGCCGAGCATGGGTGCACCCGCCCCCGAAACCCGTGGGCACACCTCCGACCCTCATGGAGCTGTTCGATGACGCTGGAGCACGCCCGGCCCACCCTCGACATCGTCGCCTCCCTCGAACAGCTCCTCGGCGACCCGGTCGACGGCGAAGGTCCCTTCTCGTTCGCCGCGATCGTCCCGGCCGAGGAGCGCGACGAACTGCCCGTCGGCGCGAAGAAGCTGTTGTCGGACTGGGGGTTCGCCGACTTCCTGGTCCCCGAGGGCGACGGCGGACGGCTGCGGAACCTGGAGTCGGCCCTCCTGCTGACCCGCACCCTGGCCCGGCGCAACCTCACCTTCTCCGTGCTGTTCGGCTCGACCCTGCTGGGCGCCACGCCCGTGTGGCTGTGGGGCACCGACGAGCAGCGCGCCTCGGTGGCCGCGGGGCTGGCCGCCGGGGCCATGGCCTGCTTCGGCATCTCGGAGCGCGACCACGGCAGCGACCTCGCGGCGAGCGGCACGACGGCCGTCTCGGACGGCGACGAGATCGTACTCAACGGCGAGAAGTGGCCGGTCGGCAACGCGACCAGGTCGCGGTTCGTCAGCGTCCTCGCCCAGCACGACGGGCGCGGGCTCTCCCTGTTCCTGGTGGACAAGGAGCGGCTGGCGGACGGGGCGTGGACGAACACCCCGTTCGTGAAGGGCGCCGGTCTGCGCGGCCACGACCTGAGCGGGATCACGTTCCACGACGCGCGCGTCCCCCGCTCGGCGCTGGTCGGCCGGCCGTACCGGGGGCTCGCCTCGGTGCTGAAGACCCTCCAGATCACCCGGACCGCCATCGGCGCGATGTCGCTGGGCACCATGGACTCGGCGCTGCGGATCGGGATGCGGTACGCGAATGAGCGGGTGCTGTACGGGTCACCGGTCAAGGAGATCCCCGTGGTGCGGGAGCACCTGGTCGGCGCCCATCTGGATCTCCTGATCGCCGAGTGCGTGGCGCTGCCCGTGGCGCGGGCCCTGTCGGTGGTGCCGTCGCGGATGAGCCTGTGGTCCTCGGTCGTGAAGTACCTGGTCCCGGTGATGGGCGAAGAGGTGCTCGACCACATGGGCAAGGTGCTGGGGGGGCGCGGCTACCTGCGCGAGGGCGTCGCCTCGGGGGCCTTGCAGAAGCTGCGCCGCGACCACGCCATCACGACGGTCTTCGAGGGCACGACACACGTCAATCTGCACAGCATCGCCACGCAGCTGCCGACGGTCGCCGCCGTCGCGGACCGGCCGGTCGAGGACGGCCGCGAGGTGCTGCGCGCCCTGTTCGACTGGTCGCGCGAGGCGCCGGTGTGGTCCCCGTCCGGCGACGCGCTCCAGCTCACCAACGCCGCCCAGGACGAGATCACCCGGGGCTGGACGGAGGCCGTCGAGGAGGCGGCCGCCGTCGCGAAGGAGCGCCTGGACGAGGGGTCGGCGGCCGGACTCTCCCTCGTACTGGCGGAGCTGACGGCACACCGGGAGGCCCTGTACGCCGAGGTGACCGGGGCGGGCCGGACCCCGGACTCGGTGGCGGCGTCCCGCGCGGCGGCCCGGCACTGTGTGCTGCACGCGGCGGCGTCCTGCCTGTACGCGTGGCTGTACGGGGGTGACCGGGAGGGAAGCGCGGTGCGCGGCGACGGGTGGCTGATCCTGGCGCTCCAGCGCCTCGTACAGCGTCTTGAGCCCGGCCGGCTGCTGGACGGGCGACACCAGGACGAGTTTGTGAGTTGCATGGAGAGCGCGTTGGCGAAAGGTGAGGACTTTTCACTTTTCCCTACTGTCTCTTGACCATATTTTGACCGGCACTAGGCCTATGTGTCGTCAAAAGGGTAGGACACAACGTATAAACACACCTACATCCAAACCTTCACCAGAGCTACACTCCTGCGGGGCGAGGGGTCGAAGGACGGGGGCCCCATAGGGGTGCGCGCCTGTTGCCTCACCTCTCGGTATGCGTTGCAGGGGAACAACAATGTTGAGCAGATTGGGCTTCGAATCCCATGAAGAGGATGTGTACCGGCTCATCCTCGAGAACCACGGGCTGCGGCCGAGCGATGTGCGGCAGCGGCTGAACCTGACCGAGGAGCAGGTGCGGCGAGCGGTCGACCAGCTGATCGACCGCAAGCTCCTGGCCGTCCCGCACCATGACGAGCTGCGGCCCGTGGACCCGAACCTGAGCCTGTACTCCCTGTTGAGCGACCAGCTCACCGAACTGCACGACCGGCAGAAGGAGTACGAGCGCACCCGGGCGGACATTCGCGCGATGCTGGCGGAGTTCGGGCATCTGTACCCGTCGTGTTCGCAGCCGGACGCGGAGCGCCTGATCGGCATGGACTGCGTGCAGGAGCGCATGCAGGATCTGGCGGACGCGGCCCGGCAGGAGTGCATGACGTTCAATCCGGGCGGCGGCCAGTCGGCCGCGAGCCTGGCCGCCAGCAAGCCGCTCGACAGCGACGTCATCGGGCGCGGGGTGCGGATGCGCACGGTCTACCTGGACAGCGTGCGCAACGACGCGACGACCGTGGAGTACGCCGGCTGGCTGACCGGCATCGGCGGCCAGGTCCGGACCGTGCCGGTGCTGCCGATACGGATGGCGGTGATCGATCGCACGGTGGCGATCCTGCCCATGGACCCGGACCACACCCGCAGGGGGGCCGTCCAGATCAACTCGCCCGGCGTGGTGAAGGCGCTCGTGGAGCTCTTCGAACGGGTGTGGGCGGACGCGGTCCCGCTCGGCGACGCGCGCGACCGCTGCGAGGAACTGGACGAGCACGGACTCGCCCGGCGCGAACAGGAGTTGCTGCGGCTCCTCGCCCAGGGGCTCACCGACGGGGCCGCGAGCAAGAGCCTCGGCGTCTCGCTGCGTACGGTGCGCAGGATGACGGCCGACCTGAGCGAACGCCTCAACGCCCGGAGCCGGTTCGAGGCCGGTCTCCGGGCGGGGCAGCGCGGCTGGCTCTGAGCCAGGCCCCAGGGCCTTTCTTTTGGATCTTACTGGGCTCGCGCGCCCCGGCACGCGCGCTCGCCGCGTTGTCGTCAGTCGCCAACGCGTCCGCATACTGGATGTATGCGGACGTTCCGACAACGCGGCGAGGTGCCGTAGCTGTCGTCGCGCGCCCGCCAGGGATGACGGGACAGCCCTTAGGGCCTTTCTTTTGGATCTTACTGGGCTCGCGTGCCCCAGCACGCGCGCTCGCCGCGTTGTCGTCGGTCACCAACGCTCCGCGTTGTCTCCCTCCTCCGCCTTGCGATCACCCGCACCGGACCCCGCTCCCTGATCCAGCCTGACCCAAAAGAAAGGCCCTAGTCGACCCCGGCGGCAACCGTGCAGAGCGGCGCCGAGTCCCCGTCGAGGTTGCCGTCGGGCAGCTCCACGTCGAGACCGAGGTCCAGGTCCAGGCCATCCGGCACGGAGTCAGTCCCAGTTCAGGTTTTCGGACACCAGGTCCCAGTCCAGGTCCCCTTCCAGGGGCGCGCCCGCGGCCTCGCAGCGCAGGAAGACCCCGGCGTCCGCGGGACCGGGGCCGGTGTCGGCCTGGGCGGTCGCGCCCAGGGAAGCGAATGAGAAAGCAACCGCGGCGGTCGCGAAGCCCAGAATTCGACCAGCACTACTCATGTCTTTGCCCCCCAATTGTCACCCCCGCCCGCCCGGTGGTCTTGGAACCAGGTGCCAGCGGGTAACTCTGCTCTGTCCATGATCCATTCTGGGCGAAGAGGCGGCGGCGGGAAAGGTGTCCCGGTGGCAGGAAAGGACCAGCGGCAGCCTCATGCCACCTCGACTTCCAGGCCGAACGTCGCCGTAGATGGCGAGGGGCGTGGCGGGCCGGCGGCCCGGACCCGCGCCCCGTCGTTGGCACGGTGCTGCCACCGGGAAAATGCTGCCACCAATACCCCCTTCCGCGCGCGTTTTCGCATGAGCAGAATCCACCCGGCGGGGGTCACTTCCATCATGCACGGACGCCCCCCCACCCGATACGCGAACGCCAACATCTGGCTGGATTCCCTCCATCTCTCATTCGCTTCACCGGAATCCGGTCCGCTTCGAAGGAACTTCCCGATGCGCCGCACCATGCTCACGTCCAAGATCCACCGGGCGACGGTCACCGAGGCCGACCTGAACCACGTCGGCTCGCTCACCCTGGACCCTGTCCTCATGGAGGCGGCGGACCTGCTGGTCGGCGAGCAGGTGGCCATCGTGGACGTCAACAACGGCTCGCGCCTGGAGACGTACATCATCGAGGGCGAGCGCGGCTCGGGTGTCGTCCGCATCAACGGCGCCGCGGCGCGGCTGGTCACCCCGGGCGACATCGTCGTCATCATCGCCTACGAGTCGGTGGAGGAGGGCGAGATCGGCAAGCGGGAGCCGCGCGTCGTCTTCGTGGACGAGGCCGACCGCATCGCCCACGTCGGCAGCGACCCCGCCTCGTGGCCAGGTAACACCGGACGCTCCCGCGCCCCTTGTCCGCTCCCGGGCGGACAGGGGCGGGGCGTCACACCGCCACGGCCACGAGAAGCAATCAGGGGATCCGGAACATGATCGAGGCCATCGAACAGCCCATGTCCGCGACGCCGGACGTCCGCCGGCTGCGCCATCTGCTCGCCGAGCGAAGGCAGGCGCGCGGCTGGACCCAGGAGGAGCTGGCGGAGCGCTCCGGGGTCAGCGTGCGTACCATCCGCAACATCGAGACGGGCTCCAACAAGCGGCCCCGCCGCGCCTCCGTCGACCTCCTGCTGGGCGCCTTCGGGACCTCGCTCGCCGAACTCGCCGGCGCCGAGGGCCTCCACCCCGGCCACGAGGTCACCCCGCTCTTCCTGCCCCTCCAGCACGACGCCTCCGGGCACTGGCCACACCCGGTCGACCCGGACCGCTGGCGCGGCCCCCGCCCGCTCACCGAGGCCATGGCCGGGCGCGACGACGACCTGCGCCATGTCCTGCGCACCATGCGCCGGGGCAGGCTGCTCGTCCTCACCGGACCCGGCGGCGTCGGCAAGACCCGGCTCGCCCTGACCGCCGCCGCCCGCCTCCAGGAACGCTTCCGCAACGGCGTCGGCGTGGTCGAACTCGGCCCCTGCACACCCGAATCGGCGGACCCGGCCGCGGCGCGGGACGAGGTACACCGGGCCGTGGACGCGGTCCTGGCGGACGCGGTCGCCCGCGAACCGGGCCGGGAGCTGGACCTGCTGCTCGTCGTGGACACCGCGGAACACGTCGTCGCGACGGTCTCCCGGCTGGTCCTGCGGCTCGTCGTGACGCATCCCGGACTGCGGGTGCTGATCAGCTCACGGCGGCCGCTGGCCGTGCTGTCGGCCGACGTCTGGGAGGTGTCCCCGCTTCCGGCGGGCGAACCGTGCGCGGACGGGGCGGCCGACGGCTCCACGGAGGACGGGGCAGCCCTGCCGGCCGCCGTCGAGCTGTTCCTGCGCCGCGCCAGGTCCACCGTGCCCACGCTCGACCTGGACAGCCGCCTGCCCCAGGTGGCCGAGCTGTGCCGGCGCCTGGACGGGCTGCCGCGCGCGATCGAGGCGGCCGCGCACTGCATCCGGACCGTGTCGCTGGAGTCCCTGCTGTACAGCGGTCCCGCGCTGTACATGTTCGACCGGTTCGACCTGTCGGCGGTCTCGCACCACAGGACCCTCGCGGACAGCGTGCGCTGGAGCTACGACCTGCTCACCGCCGAACAGCGGGACCTGCTGCACCACTTGGCCCGGTCCTTCGACTCGTTCACCGTCGAGGACGTGGTGAGCGACCATCCGGCGGGCGCGTGGACGGCGGGCAGCGTCGTCTGCGGCCTGGCCGAGCTCGCCGACGCCTCCCTGATCCGCGTGCACCGCGGCACCCTCTACGGCTACCGGGTCTACGGCTGGATCAAGGCATACATCGACTACATCGACACGCTCGACCAGGACTCCGGCCGCACGCTCGGCGCCTGACGGTCCCGCCGCCCCCTCCCCTCACCCCGCCCGCAGGGCCAGCGCCACCTGGTGGCCGCCGAAGCCCGACGCGTTGCTCAGCACGGCCGCGGGTCCGGCGGGCAGGGGGCGGGGGGCCGCGCGGACCACGTCCAGCTCGATGGTCTCGTCCAGCTCCTCGATGTTGACGGTGGCCGGAGCCACCCGGTCCCGCAGCGCGAGCACCGCCGCCACCGCGGACAACGCCCCGGCGGCGCCCAGCAGATGTCCCGTCATCGACTTGATCGCCGACACCGGGACCCCGCCCGGCCCGAACAGCGCGCCGATCGCCCGGCTCTCGATCATGTCGCCGCCCGGGGTCGAGGTGGCGTGCGCCCCGACCTGGACCACGTCGGCGGCGGTCAGGCCGCCGTCCGCGAGGGCCCGCTCCATTGCCCGGGCCAGGGACTTCCCTGTGGGCTCGGGCCGGGCCATGTGGTGGGCGTCCGCGCTCATCCCGGCCCCGGCGACCTCGCAGTAGATCCTGGCGCCCCGGGCCCGCGCGTGCTCGGCCCGTTCCAGGATCAGCACCGCGGCCCCCTCCCCCATGACGAACCCGTCCCGCCCCGTGTCGAAGGGGCGCGAGGCCCGCTCCGGGGCCTCGTTGCGCCGGGACAGCGCGGTCATGTTCGCGAACCCGGCCATCGCCAGCGGTTGGATCGCCGCGTCGCTGCCGCCGACCGCGACCACATCGGCGCGGCCCAGCCGGATCAGGTCGAGCCCGGCCGCCACGGCCTCGGCACCCGCCGCGCACGCGGTGGCCGGGGCCTGCGCGCAGGCCCGGGCGCCGATGACCATGCTGGCCTGGGCAGCCGGGCTGTTGGCCATCAGCATCGGGACCGCGATCGGGGAGACCCGCCGGGGCCCGCCGGTCCGCAGCACCTCCTCGCCCGCGAGGGCCGTGCCGAGCCCGCCAAACGCGGTGCCGACGACCGCCGCCGTCCGGTCGGCGTCGGGGCCGCCGTCCTTCCCGGCCGGGGCGGAGAACCCGGCGTCCGCCCACGCCTCGCGGAGCGCGACGACGGCGAACTGCCCGGCCCGGTCCATCCGCCGTGCCTCGATCCGGTCCAGCACGGACGACGGCTCCACGGCGGCCCGGGCGGCGATCCGCACCGGGAGGTCCTTGGCCCAGCGCTCGGTGAGCGCGACCGCGCCACCGCGCCCGGCGAGCAGCGCCTCCCAGGTGGCCGGGGCGGTGCCGCCGAGCGGGGTGGTGGCTCCGAGGCCGGTGACCACGACGTCGTGCAGGGTGCGGGACAAGGACTCGTTCTCCTCAGCGGCGTACGAAGAAGGGGATGGGGTGTTACGCGGTGGCGTCGATGAGGCTCTTGGGCCGCATGTCGGTCCAGCCGGCCTCGATGTACGCGAGCGCGGACGCCCGGTCGGACTCCCCGTGCGCCACGGTCCAGCCCGCCGGGACCTCCGCGAAGGACGGCCACAGCGAGTGCTGCCCCTCGTCGTTGACCAGGACCACGAAGGTCCCCTCCTCGTCGTCGAACGGATTCGCCATCACTGACTTCCTTCCTGGTTTTCCTGTATGGGTACGAGCACGGCGGCCAGGGCAGCCGGAGTGCGGTGGCGGTGGATCTGTACGAGGTCGGGCTCGACGCCCAGCGCCGCCCGGGCGCGCCCGGCGAGCCGGAGCGCCCGCAGCGAGTCGCCGCCCGCGTCGAAGAAGTCCTCGTCGGCGCCGTGGTGTTCGCGCCCGAGCACCGAGGCGAACAGCGCGCACAGCGCCTCCGTCCGCGCCGAGGGCCCAGCAGCGGGCGCGGGCCGCGCGTCCGGCACGGCTCGCACGGCCGGCACGGGCAGCGCGTCCCCGGGCAGCGCCCCCGTCGGGGTCTCCGGGTCCGTGGCGAAGGCGGTGAGCAGCGCGGTGAGCCGGTCGAGCACGGCGGCGGCCTGTCCGGCGTCCACCAGCTCGGCGCGGTGGCTGACCTCCAGGTACATCCGGTCTCCGGGAACGGCCATCAGCTTGAGCGGGTAGTGGTAGGCGTCCCGGCCGTAGAAGTCGGCGACGCGCAGCCCCGCACCCGGCACGGCGGGCAGGGCGGCTGCCCTCGGGTAGTTCTCGAAGACGATCGACGTGTCGTACAGCGGCCCCGCGCCCACCAGGCGCTGTATGCCGGCCGGTCCGAGGTGGTGATGGTCCGCCAGTTCGGCCTGCGCGGCCTGTACGCGTACGAGCAGGGCGCGCAGCGGTTCGGCGGGGTCGGCCGCCTCGACGCGGACCGGCACGGTGTTGATGTACAGCCCCACCATGTCCTCGATGCCGGGCAGTTCCGGCGGCCGGACGGAGACGGTCGCGCCGAACACCACGTCCCGGCGCCCGGTCAGCTCGGCGAGGAGCAGCCCCCAGACGCCCTGGACCACGGTGTTCAAGGTCACCCCGGCCGTGCGGGCGGCGGCGGTGAGCGCGGCCGTGAGGTCCTGCGGGAGCTCGGCGGTGATCCGCTCGGGGAGTGTCGTGAGGGTTCCGGTGTCGTGGCCGGGGGCGATCAGGGAGGGCCCGGGCAGGCCCTTGAGCGCGGTGCGCCACGCCTCGCGGGCGGCCTCGCGGTCCCGGCCCGCCAGCCAGGCGGCGTACTCCCGGGCGGGGACGGGCCGGGGCAGCGCGGCGGGGTCGCCGCCGCTCAGGTACAGCGTGAACAGGTCGCGCAGCAGCACCGAGGTGGACCAGCCGTCGGTCAGGATGTGGTGGCTGGTGAAGACCAGGGCGTACCGGTCCGCCCCCGTCCTGAGCAGTGTGAAGCGCAGCAGCGGCGGTCGGTCCATGGCGAACCGGGCCCGCCGGTCGCGGGCGAGGAAGGCGTCCAGGCGGGGGCGCGGCGACGAACCGTCCGGGCGGGTCAGGTCCAGCTCGGCCCACGGGACTTCGACGCGCGCGGCGACGGCCTGGACGGGTTCGCCGGAGTCCAGGAGCAGGAAGCCGGTGCGCAGGACCTCGTGCCGGTCGGTGAGGGCCTGGCAGGCGCGGCGCAGGGCGCCGGTGTCGAGGGCGCCTTCGAGTTCCGCGACGAGCTGGACGTGGTAGACGTCGGCGGCCCCGCTGTCGTACCGGGCGTGGTGCAGCAGCCCTTCCTGGAGCGGCGTCGCGGGCAGCAGCCCGGCGGGCGGGCCCGCGGGCCACGTGGCCTCCAGGGCTTCCAGCTCGTCCTGCCCGATGTCCACCAGCGGCACGTCGGAGGGGGTGAGTCCGCCCGCTCCGGGCCGCGCGGTGTGGGCGACGAGGTCGCGCAGGGCGGCGAACCACGCCTCGCCGAGCTCCGCCGCGTCCGCCTCGGTGAGCAGGGCGCCGGGCCAGGACCAGGTCGCGGTGAGGCGGGGCCCGTCGGGCAGGTCGTGGGTGGCGGCGTTGACCTCGATGACGTGCGGCATGGGCAGCCCGTCGTCGGTCCCGGACACCACGGCGTCCGCCTCGGCCGCGATGTCCCACACGCCTTCGCCGGGTCCGGAGATCCTGCCGAGGTAGTTGAAGCCGATCTGCGGGGCCGGGTGGGTGGCGAGGGCACCGGCCGTGTCCGGGTTGAGGTGGCGCAGCAGCCCGTAGCCGATGCCGTTGCCGGGGATCGCCCGCAGTTGCTCCTTGACCCGCTTCACGGCCCGGTTCAGGTCGCCGGTCCCGGGGTCCACGCGCACGGGGTAGAGGCTGGTGAACCATCCCGCGGTACGCGACAGGTCGAGGCCGTCCGCGATCTCCTCGCGGCCGTGCCCCTCCAGGTCCACGAGCACCCCGCCCGCGCCGCCCGTCCCGCGCGCCCGGCGCCAGGATTCGACGGCCAGGGCGAGGGCGGTGAGCAGGATGTCGTTGACCCCGGTCCGGAAGGCGGCGGGCACGCCGGTCAGCAGCGGTTCGGTGTACGCGGCCGGCAGGGTCATGGTGAGCGAACGGGCGGTCCCGTACACATCCCGCGCGGGGTCGAGCGGGCGCGCGGCGAGCATCGGGTCACCGCCGGACAGGATCTCCTCCCAGAGCGACAGCCGGTCGGTGTGCCAGGGGTCGCGGGCCGCCATGTGCAGCCGCTCGGACCAGGTGCGGAAGGACGTGTGCACGGGGTCGAGTCCGGCCGTACCGCCGCCGTCGGCGGCGCCCTCCCACGCCCGGTGCAGGTCGGGGAGCAGAACGCGCCAGGAGACGCCGTCCACGGCGAGGTGGTGCACGGTGAGCAGGAGGAGGCCGTCGGCACCGGGGCCCGCGTCGAACCAGACCGCCTCGGCCATGCGGCGCGCGGCCGGGTCGAGCCGGTCGCGGGCGGCGGCGGACTCCTCGGCGACGGCCGCCCGCAGCGCGTCCGGGCCGAGGCCGCTGATGTCGCGGCGGCGCACCAGGTCCTCGGCGCGCACCGTGCCGGGCGCGGCGATGTCGAGGGCCCAGTCCCGGCCGTCCGGTCCAGTGGCGAGGCGGCGCATGCGGAGCGCGTCGTGCCGGTCCAGGACCCGCTGGACCGCCCGGGCCAGCCGGCCGGTCGTACCGAGGTGCGGGACGCGGACCAGGACCGACTGGTGGAAGCCGTCCGAGGGCCCGCCGCGCTCGCGGAGCCAGTGCATGACCGGGGTGGGTTTAAGCGGTCCGACGCCCGCGTCCGGGTGCTCGGCCGGGCGGTCGGCGGCCGTCCGGGCGACCCGGGCGAGAGCGGCGACCGTCCGGTGCGTGAACACGTCTTTCGGGGTGATCACCAGGCCCGACTTGCGTGCCCGGGCGACCAGTTGGATGGAGACGATCGAGTCGCCGCCGAGGTCGAAGAAGCTGTCGTCCACGCCCGGCCCCGCCACGCCCAGCACCTCGGCGAACAGCGCGCACAGGGTCTCCTCCGCGTGCCCCGAGGGCGCCCGCCCGCCGGAGCCGGCCGCGGCGGCCGGGGCGGGCAGCGCGCGGCGGTCCAGCTTCCCGTTCGGCGTCAGCGGCAGCCGGTCCAGCCAGACGACGGCCCCGGGCACCATGTACTCGGGCAGGGCCCCGGCGGCGTGCTCGGTGAGCGCGGCCGTACGACGCCCGGCGTCCGGGGTCCCCGCGGCCACCACGTACGCCACCAGGCGCTTCACGCCCGGCTGGTCCTCCCGGACCACGGTCGCGACCTGGGCCACGGACGCGTGCGCTGCCAGGACGGTGTCGATCTCGCCGAGCTCGACGCGCAGGCCCCGGATCTTGACCTGGTCGTCGCTGCGGCCCAGGTATTCGAGGACCCCGTCGGCCGTCCAGCGCACCACGTCACCGGTGCGGTACATGCGGGCGCCGGGCTCCCCGTACGGGTCGGCGACGAAGCGCTCGGCGGTGAGGACGGGCCGGTGCGCGTAGCCGTGGGCCAGCTGCGCGCCCGCGAGGTACAGCTCGCCGGGGACGCCGGGCGGGACGGGCAGCAGCGCCTTGTCGAGCACCAGCAGGCGAGTGTTCCACACCGGCCGGCCGATGGGCACGGACCCGGCCCCGGCGACCGGGCGGCACTGCCAGAACGTGACGTCGACGGCGGCCTCGGTCGGCCCGTACAGGTTGTGCAGCTCGGCCCCCTCCGACCCGAGCAGGTCCAGGAAGCGGTTCTGGGTGGCCACGGGCAGCGCCTCGCCGCTGGAGAAGACGCGCCGCAGCCCGGTGCAGTGCGCGGCGGCCGGTTCCTGGAGGAACACCTGGAGCATCGAGGGGACGAAGTGCGCGACGGAGACGTTCTCGCGCCGGACCAGCTCCGCCAGGTAGGCCGGGTCCTTGTGGCCGTCCGGGCGCGCCACGACCAGGGTGGCGCCGGTGTGCAGCGGCCAGAAGAACTCCCAGACCGAGACGTCGAACCCGCACGGGGTCTTCTGGAGCACCCGGTCCCCGGGCCCGATCGGATAGCGGTCCTGCATCCAGCGCAGCCGGTTGACCACGGCGGCGTGCGGCACCATGACGCCCTTGGGCCGCCCGGTCGACCCGGACGTGAAGATGACGTAGGCCGCGCTCGCCCCCTGCGGCCCTTCCGGCGCCCCGGAGACGTCCTCCACCGGCTCCCCCGGCGCGTCCAGCAGCAGCCGGGGCGCGTCCGTCTCCGGCAGCGCGGCGGCCGTCGCGGTCTCGGTGAGCAGCAGCGCGGGAGCGGCGTCCTCCAGGAGCCACCCGATCCGCTCGGCGGGCAGGTCCGGGTCGACCGGCACATAGGCGGCGCCCGCCGCCTGCACCGCGTGCAGGGCGACGACCAGGGCGGCCGACCTCGGCAGCGCGACGGCCACGGTGTCGCCGTGCCGGACCCCGTGCCCGCGCAGCCGTGCGGCCAGGGCGCGGACCAGATCGGCGGTCTCGGCGTACGTCAGGGTGGCGTCCTCGGCGACCAGGGCGACGGCGTCGGGCGTACGGGCCGCCTGCTCGGCGAACATCCGGGGCAGGGTGGTGGACGCGACCGGGTGCGCGGTGTCGTTCCAGGTGTCCAGCACTCGGTGCGCCTCATCCGGGGTGAGCAGCGCGACGCGCCCCACCGGGGTGTCCGGCGCGGTGAGCCAGGTCTCCAGGAGGTGGCGGACGCGGGCGGCGACGCTCTCCGCGTCGGCCCGCTCGTACAGGTCCTGCCGGTAGTTGACCTCCAGCCGCAGCCGCCTGCCGGGGACGGCCATCAGGCTGAGCGGGTAGTGCGTGGACCCGGCCGACCCGTCGCCCTCGACGGCGGTCAGCCGCAGCCCGCCGACCGGGGCGCGCACGTCGTCCCACTTCATCGGGGCGTTCCCGAACGCCACGGAGGTGTCGAAGAGTTCGCCGAGCCCGGCCCGCCGCTGCACATCGGCGAGGCCCACGTGGTGGTGCGGTTCCAGCGCCGACTGCTCCCGCTGGATGCGGGCGGCCAGTGCGCCCAGCGCCTCGCGCGGGTCGAGCCGCACCCGGACCGGGGCGGCGTTGATGAGCAGGCCGACGATGTCCTCCACGTCGTCCAGCCCGGCCGGGCGGCCGGACACGGTCTGCCCGAAGACCACGTCCCAGCGCCCGGTCAGCCCGCCGAGGACCAGCGACCAGGCGGCCAGCACCACGGAGTTCAGGGTGAGCCCGGCCGCGCGGGCGGCGGCGGTGAGCGCCCCGGTGGCCTCCTCGGTCAGCTCGGCTGCGGCCATGCGGGGCATCGCGGCGCCCCCGGCCGCGTCGGCGCCGGGCGCGACGAGGGTGGGCTCCCCGAGCCCGGCCAGCGTCTCGGCCCACGCGTCCTCGGACGCGGCCCGGTCCTGCCCGGCGAGCCAGGAGAGATAGCGGGCGAAGGGGACCGGGGGCGGCAGCGCCCCGCCGTCGCCCCCGGCCGCGTACAGCACCAGCAGGTCGCGCAGCACGATCTGGAACGACCATGCGTCCAGCAGGATGTGATGGTACGTCAGGATCATGACGTGCTCGTCGTCGGCGAGCCGGGCCAGGGTGAAGCGGATCAGTGGCGGGCGGCCCATGTCGAAGCCCCGGGCCCGGTCGTCGGTCCGGTAGCGGGCGAGCCGGTCCTGCTGCTCGTCCGCCGGGAGCGCGCTCAGGTCGAGGTCCGTCCACGGCGCCGCGGCCCGCCGTCGTACCAGCTGAACGGGCTCGCCTGTCTT
The DNA here is from genome assembly GCF_040635425.1 of Streptomyces laurentii. Classification (NCBI taxonomy): domain Bacteria; kingdom Bacillati; phylum Actinomycetota; class Actinomycetes; order Kitasatosporales; family Streptomycetaceae; genus Streptomyces; species Streptomyces laurentii. The sequence continues at coordinate 155,313 of NZ_JBEYHT010000002.1, forward strand.
CCGCTGCTGGAAGCCCGCCCGCAGCACCGGATGCCGCTCCAGGAGCGCCCCGCACGCGGCCCGCAGCCGGTCCGCGTCGAGCGCGCCGCCCAGCCCGAAGGCGACCTGGATGGTGTAGACGTCGACGCCCTCCTCGTCGTACAGGGCGTGGAAGAGCATCCCTTCCTGCAACGGCGACAGGGGCAGGGCCGCTTCGAGGGGCGACGGCTTCACGTGGAGCCTCCGGCAGGAGAGGGCGGGCGGGATGGTCAGGCGACGGAGCGCGCCGGCTTGGCGGCCACGAACGCGGTGATCGCGTCGACGGAGCAGAAGTGCACTTCGTCCAGCTCGTCGGTGCCGACCTGGACGCCGAAGGCGCGCTCCACGTAGGTCACGAGCTGGATCGTGAACAGCGAGTTGGCGAGGCCCGCGCCGAAGATGTTGAGGTCGTCGGCGACGGGCGTCGCCAGCTCCTCGGTCAGATAGGCCCTCACCTGGGTACGGATGGCTTCGGTCTGCTCGGTCGTGGTCACCGTGGCGGTCCTTCCTGTGATGGATGTACGGATACCGGCAGGACGCCGGCCAGTGCGGCGACGGTCGCCGCCGGTTCGGACTGCGGGAAGCCGTGTCCGCCGGGCAGCAGCGTCGTGGTGTGCTCTCCGGCCGCGCAGGCGCGCCACTCCTCGATCAGGGCGGGCGGTGCGAGCGTGTCGTCCACCCCACCGAACGCGTGGAGCGGGCAGCCGACCCGTACCGGCCCGGCCGTCACGATCCGCTCGGCCAGAGCCAGGTCGGCGCGGACCGTACGGAACACGTACGCGGCGTACGCGCCGTGCCGCAGCAGCTCCGGCGGCAGCCCGCCGATCCGGGTCAGCCAGGCGGCCAGGCCCTGATCGTCGTACTCGGCGACCGAAGCCCCGGGTGGGGTGTGCGGCGCCCGCGACCCGGACACGACGAGCGCGGCCGGTGCGGGAACACCCTCCCGGGCGGCCCGGACGGTCACCGCGTGGGCCAGCAGCGCGCCCAGGCTGTGACCGAACAGGACGTACGGCACGTCGAGTTCGGGGCGCAGCCCGTCGAGCAGCAGGCGCGTCACGGTGTCCGGGTCCGGCGGCAGCGGTTCGGCGGTCCGGGGGCCCCGGCCGGGCAGGGTCACGGTGGCGATCTCCACGCCGGGCGGCAGATGGGGCCGCCAGGCGGTGAACGCGGCGGGCCCCGCACCCGACTGCGGCAGGCAGATCACCCGCGTACGCGGCCGGTCCACGGCGCCGATCCGGCTGCCGATCCACGGGTTGTCCCTGGACGTCGTCATCGGATCAGGCCAGGTATCCGCTGAGCCGGTCGAGCATGGCCTCGGCGAGCCGGGTACAGAAGGCGCCGGAGGTCCGGTCCGGGTGGTAGCCGATCACCAGCCGTCCGTGCGTCCCGGCGGCGGGCCAGACCTCGGCGTGCACCTCGCCGGAGACACCGGGGTAGCGTGGCCGGAAGAACTGCGACGGCAGCCCCTTCAGGGCCAGTTCGCCGAGTCCGTTGTCCTGGAGCACGAACATCGTCTGGAACATCCGGTTGCGGTCCGTGGACTCCGTCTTCAGCTGGAGCCCGGCGATCTCGGAGATCGACAGGTCCTGCGCGGAGAACGCCTCCGCGACGGCCCCGGCGGTGGCGGCGATCGACGCGGCGGGCGAGGCGTCCGGGTCCGTCCTGGGCCGCAGCGGCAGGATGTCGATGAGGCATCCCGCGGCCCGGCTGAGGACGCTGTTCCCGCGCCGGTTGACGGGCGTGCCGACGCCGAAGTCGTGCTCGCCGATGAGCTCCGCCATGCCCTGCCCGTACGCGCTCAGATACACGGCGAACGGGCTGACCCCGTGGCGCTGCGCGAGCCCCCGCACCCCGTCGGCGAGCCCGGCGGGCAGCGGCAGGTCGATCATCCGGCAGGGTGTCCCGCGCGGCGCCTCCGCACCGCCCGGGTATTCCAGCGGGGTCATGCCGTTGATCGTGCGCCGCCAGTACTCGCGCTGGGCGTCGAGATCCACGTACGGCAGATGCGCCTCCAGCGCCTCGGCCACCTCGCGCGGACCGGGGGCGGGCTCCAGGCCGGGCGTCCGGCCCTCGGCGTACGCGTTGTAGGCGGCCGACAGGTCGTGCGCCAGGACCTCGGACGAGCCGCCGTCGAACGCCACGTGGTGGACGGCGTACCCGAAGAGGGTGACGTGCGCCTGGCGCACCGCCACGAAGACCGGCCGCCACACGTCGCCGCGCACCAGCCGGAAGGGCTTGGCCAGTTCGCGCGCCAGCACGTCCTTCGCCTCCTCCTCGGTGTCCGCGAGGAACGCGCCGAGTGGCGGGGCGGGCAGGTCGGCGGGGCGGACGTACGGCTGCTCCTGGAAGAGGTATTCGGCGCTGAGGTAACGGTGCCTGCGGTGCAGGTACTCCACGGCGGCGGCCAGTGCGGCCCGGTCCGGGCGGCCCTCGATGCGCCAGCAGCGCACCGAGTGCAGCGACAGGTCGTCGGGCTTGAAGACGTGCTTCATGAACATGAAGGTCTGCGTCGGCGAGAGCGGGGCCCGCGTGTCGTCACCGGCCTCCGTGCCCTCGCCGGGTGCCGCGTGCGGCCGCCCGTCCGTGGCGTGGATCCACTCCGCGAGCCCGGCGGCGGTCCGCTGCCGGTAGATCTGCGAGATCGGCACCGGCCGCCCCAGCGCGTCGCCGAGCCGTGCGCAGATGCGGCCGATCTCCAGCGAGGTCACGCCGAGCGCGGTCAGCCCGGTGTCCCACGGCACGTCGTCGGCCGGCAGCCCGGTGACCACGGCGAGCGCGGCGGCGACGGCCGCCCGGATCTCGGGCAGCCCCCGCCCCGCCACGTCCCCGCCCCGCTCCGGACGGCCGGGGTCACCGGCCGCCACCCCCTCCGCTGCGACGGCCGCCGCGAGCGGGACGACGGCGTGGGGGCCTGTGCTGGCGGGCATGGCGGGTCTCCTCTGTACGTCTGTCGGGGGGCGGGTCCCCGGCGATCCTGCCAACGCCCGGGAACGCTTTCCAGGCAGGAACCCGGCAACTGACGGCACGCGTCCAACGGCCCTGTACTGCCGGTTCGTTGCCTGGCCGGCGGTGTTTCCCACCGGCAGCATCGAATGGGACCAGTGCGCGAAACCCACCGAGAGGAACCTGCGGGCATGCGACGTGACGGTACGGAGACGGGGCCGCCCCAGGACGATCCGCCCGTCGGCCCCCGGGTCTCGCTGTGGCGCAACAGGGACTACGTCGGCTGGTGGGCGGGGCACGGCCTCTCCGCGCTCGGCACCAGCGTCTCGAACATCGCCTTCCCGCTGCTGATCCTGTACGCCACCGGATCGGTCGCCCGGGCCGGGGTGATCACCGCCGCCACGATGGTCGGCACCCTCGCGACCACGCTCCTCGGCGGCGCCCTCGCCGACCGCGTCTCCCGCCGCCTCACCCTGATCATCGGCCCCCTGGTGCAGGCGGCGGCGCTCGGCGCGGTCGCGTACGCGGTCCACCGCGGCGACGCGGCGGTGTGGCTGCTCTCCGCGCTGGCCTGCGTGGCCGGTGCCGCGTCCGGTATCACCTCGGGATCGACGATCCCCTCGCTGCGCCGGATCGTGCCGAAGGAGCAGATCGGGGAGGCCACCGCCCGCTCGATGGGCCGGGACATGGCGGCCCGCGTCATCGGCGCCCCGCTGGGCGGGCTGCTGTTCTCGGCGGCGCGCTGGGCGCCCTTCCTGGCGGACGCGGTGTCCTTCCTCTTCGCGTCCCTGGGCGCCGCGCTCATCCGCCGCCCGCTCGGCCCGGACCGGGAACCGGGGGCGGAGCGCCCCGGCATCGGCCGGGACGTGATGGCCGGTTACCGCTTCGTCCGCGACCACGCCTATCTGCGGTTCACGGTGATCTGGATGGCGCTGCTCAACGCGGTGGCCCAGGGCTTCTTCCTGCTGCTGATCGCCCTCGTGAAGCACCGCGGCGGCGACCCGCAGACCATCGGCTTCGTCAACGCGACGGCCCTGGTCGGCGGGGTCGTCGGCGCGGTGATCGGCCCGCTTCTGCTGGCCCGGATCCGCGCCCGGACCGCCCTGCTGGTTTCCGCCTGGGTCTTCGTGGAGTCCTTCGCCGTGGTCGCGCTGGTCCCCGAGCCCTGGCAGATCGGCGCGGTGCTCCTGGTGGCGACGGCCGCAATGGTCCCGCTGAACGTGATCCTGGAGTCGTACGAGGTCCGGCTCGTCCCCGACGAGTACAGCGGCCGGGTCTCCGCCGTGAGCCGCTTCGGCATGCAGGCCCTGCAATGGACGGGCCCGCTGGGCGCCGGTTTCCTGGGCGACCGGTTCGGGGTGCAGGGCGCGGTGCTGTTCCTGATGGTGCTGATGGCCGCGCTGGCAGTCGCCCTGCACCTGACCCGCTCCCTGCGGGTGCTGGACAGGCCGGTGGACGCGGTGGAGGAACTGCCGGTGCCGGGAGCACGGGAGGGGGCGGGGGTCTGAGGCGGCGGGCGTCCGGGGCGGGCCTCAGCCCCGGTCGAGCGCCCAGCTCTGAAGAGCGTACGGGCGCCCCTTCTCCTCGCCCTCGATGAGCGGTACGCCGAGAAGCCGGAAGCCGTTCGCGGTGGCAACGGCGACGCCGGCCGCGTTCTCCGCCTCCAGCGCGCCAGGCCACTCTGCGGCAGCTGTATCTGGCCCTACAGATGACGGTGACACCGTCAGCCGCCCTTGGCGACACCCGGCTCGCGGAGCTTCAACGCGAGGCCGCCGCCGCATCGAGTGGCGCGAGTACAGCAGCCCACACGACATGGTCGGCCGGATGCTGGGTCCCACCCTCCCCGACGATGTCGAGCAGCCTTGGATCGCCCCTGTGGGCCAGCCCCTCAGCGACCACACCTTGTACTTCCACCACCTCGGCGGCCCCGTCACGCCGCCCTGACATCGACATCGGCGGCACGCAGCGGATCCCTGACGCCCCATCAGAGCGAGCGTCGAATGAGCGTCACGAGCGTCATTTCAGCGTCAAGATATCGCCCATAACGCCCTCACCGCCCATCAAGCCCACCCACAAACCCCAGGTCAGGCGTCCTTCTTCACCGGCTCCAGGATCGCCACGCACTCCACGTGGTGCGTCATCGGAAAGATGTCGGCATGAGTGATCTCCAGGAAAGCGCAGGTCAGAGACCCTTTTGGGGCTGCTCACCCTGCGCGCGGGCACCCGGAGCGTCGCACGAGCGTCACGGCCGACAGTCGAAGAACCTCTGCGACAAGGCTGACCGGGGTTCGCTCCCGCAGCACCCGCTGGGCCACCGCTACCACGCCCCCGCCGAACTCCTCACCCTCCCCGCTGTCGACAACGGCGCCAAGCACACCCAACAGATCGCAGCTGTCCGCACCGGTGGCCCTGCCCACCTACATGCCTTGCGAACGGTCTCGAACTCGGCCGTTCCGCCGTCGACGCCGGCCTCACCCTCCCGCACCACAATGGCCGCGGGAAGACGTCGGCACCCGCGCCAAAAGGACGCGGTGACCAGCGAGTCCCGCTCGCCGACGTCGTCGGGGCTGACGTCCGTCCGCGTGTATGTGTCCATCCGCGGGCCGTCATCTTCGACATGGTCGCCGTCGGCTCCCGGGGCTTGGCCCGCGACGAGCCGGTGGAGTGCCATGCACAGCAGGGTCTGCTGGGAGTCGGCGACCGCGCTGGCGGAGCCGAGTTCACGCCCGGCACGTCGCTGGGCGGCGGACAGGAACGGCATCGCCGCCAGGGAGAGGGCGGCGATGACGATACCGGGGACGGGCTCAGCCCCGCCGGTGCCGGTCAGCGCGCGGACGGCGTCAACGGTGACGTAGGCGGCGAGCGCGAAGAAGGAGACAGCGATGATCCGCAGGGTGGTCTTCTCCCTCTGCTCGCGCACGGCGTGGTCGCGGGCGGAGAACTGCCAGGCGACCGCGGCCGCGGAGGAAACCTCGATGACCGAGTCCAGACCGAAGCCGATCAAAGCGTGGACGGTAAGAAGGTGCGCGAGCCCTGGCGCCTCCCGGCGGAAGAACGCGAGGTTCTCGACTACCCGGACCCGCTCATCGACCTCGCCGACGGGCTCGCGCGCTTCAAGCACGCCCGCGGCCGCGACTGAGGAGACACGTCGTGCACTGGCCCTTCGGCGACCAGCTCGGCCCCCACTTCCTCACCCCGGGCGAAGAGGGACCCGGTCTCGACACTCCCCTGCTCATGATCGAGGCGCGCTCCGTCTTCCGCAGGCGTCGCTTCCACCGGGCCAAGGCCCACCTCGTGCTGTCCGCGATGCGCCACCGCGCGGCGGAACTGGGCGACCGCGTCACGTACGTACGGGCAGACACCTACCGGGAGGGGCTGGACCGAGCGACGCGTGGGCGTCCGTTCGGCGTCCACCACCCGACCTCGCACGCGGCCCTCCGCCTCGTGCGGTCCCTCGACCAGGTGGCGGTGGGCCCTGCGCGCGGGTTTCTGGTGCCGATGCCCGACTTCACCGCCTGGACGGACGGACACGACGGCAAGCGCCTGCGGCAGGAGGACTTCTACCGCTGGGTCCGTCGCGGCCACGACCTGCTCATGGACGGCGAGCAGCCCGCGGCAGGACGGTGGAACCTCGATCACGACAACCGGGAACCCCCACCCCGCGAGACCACTTCCCTCCAGGTCGGCCGCCCTTACCGGCCCCGCGAGGACGACATCGACGACGAAGTCCGTCACGACCTCGACCGGTGGGAGCGCGACGGGGACGTCTCCTTCGTCGGACGGGACGGGCCACGCCTGTTCCCCGCGACCCGGGCGGAGGCGCGACGGGCGCTGCGGCGCTTCGTCGAGCACCGGCTCGCCACGTTCGGACCGTACGAGGACGCCATGCTCGCCGCCGACCCCGTCACGAGCCACAGCCTGCTCTCCTCGTCTGTGAACCTCGGCCTTCGACCCCGCCGAGTGCGTCGAGCAGGCCGAGCAGGCGTGGCGCGAGGGCCGGGCGCCGCTGAACAGCGTGGAGGGCTTCGTGCATCAGGTTGCCGGCTGGTGCGAGTACGTCTGGCAGCTGTACTGGTACTTCGGCGAGGACTACCGGCGCTCCAACGAGCTTCAGCACACCGCCCCGCTGCCCGACTGGTGGAAAGACCTGGACGCGGACGCCGTCCGGGCCAACTGCCTGCGCACCGTCCTGACCCAGGTGCGCGACACGGGCTGGACGCACCACATCCCCCGGCTGATGATCCTCGACAGGCACGCACTCCAGCGCGGCTGGGACCCCGCCGCCGTCACGGAGTGGTTCCACCCCCGCTTCGTGGACGGCTACGACTGGGTCATGCTCCCCAACGTCGTCGGCATGTCCCAGTACGCCGACGGCGGCCGGATGACGACCAAGCCCTACGCGTCGGGCGGCACCTACGTGAACCGCATGAGCGACCTGTGCGCCCCGTGCGTCTACCGGCCGGGCGACCGCACCGGCGAGCACGCGTGCCCGTGCACCGCCGGCTACTGGGCCTTCCTCGACCGGCACCAGGACCTGCTGGCCGGCAACCAGCGCGTCGCCCGGCCGGTGCGGCAGTCGGACCGGCTCACCGACCTCGCAGACATATGCGAACAGGAACGCGCGCGGGGCGACGCACCACCATGAGATCCCGCCCGTTGCGCCGCTGAGGTGAGTTCGGTCGGCGTCGGGTGCCGAACGGGCAAGGAATCAGTGCATCCGTAACAGGGCACCCGGCGGAAACAGTGCCGTGCGGATAACCAAGAGTGAGAAGGGGTTGCGCATGCCTGGACTGCCGCCGATGGTGGCCCCACCGGCCGAACTCGTCGACGACCCTCTCACCGCGATCGACGCAGCGGACGCCGTCGGCACAGTCCTCGAGCAGGTACTCGACGAACGACTGCGTCACTCCCGTACCGTCGACGCCGTCTTCGCCCGGGAGCTGGCCGACCACCTCGCCACGCTGGCCGTGCGGGGAGGCAAACGGCTGCGCACCGCGTTCGCCTACTGCGGCTGGCGCGCCGCGGGTGGCTCGGGAGACGCCACAGCCGTCCTGCGCGCGGGAGCCGCCCTCGAACTGCTCCAGGCATGCGCCCTCGTACACGACGACGTGATGGACGGATCCGCACAGCGACGAGGCGCACCGGCCCTGCACGTACACTTCGCGCGCGTTCACCGGGCGATGGGCATGCACGGCCAAGCGGAGCCGTTCGGCACGTCGGCCGCCGTGCTCGCCGGTGACCTGGCGCTGGCGTGGGCGGACGACCTGCTGACGGAGACGGCACTCGGCACGCCGCACGGCTCACGCCTGCACGAGGAGTGGCGGGCGATGCGCACCGAGATGGTCGCCGGACAGTACCGCGACCTGCACGCCCAGGCCGCCCGGTCCTCCGGTGTCGACGAGGCGCTGACCATCGCCACCCTGAAGAGCGCCCTGTACACCGTCGCCCGACCGCTCACGCTGGGCGCTTCGCTGGCCGACGCCGACGAACACGTACTGGACGCGCTGCGGGCGGCCGGCCGGTGCGCCGGGCTGGCCTTCCAGCTCCGTGACGACCTCCTCGGCGCCTTCGGCGACCCGGCGCTGACCGGCAAGTCGGCCTACGACGACCTGCGCTCCCGCAAGCTCACCTACCTCCTCGCCGTCGCCGTCCGGCTCGCCGACGCCGCCGGTGATCACCAGGCTGCCACGGCGCTGGCTCCGGACGCGGACCCGAAGTCCGAGAAGGCCGTACGGCAGGTGCGGTCCGCGCTGCAGCGCACCGGCGCCCGGGACCTGGTGGAGGCGAAGATCGAGGAGCTGACCAACATGAGCCTTGCGCACTTCGAGCGCGCCGGTGCACGCCCTGCCGTGCGGCACGAGTTCGCCGCGCTGGTCTCGCGCGCGACGGGTGTGGCCCAGCGCCGTGCCGAGGAGGTCGCGTGAAGAGGGTGCCGGGGCCGACCGACCATGTCGTCGTGGTGGGTGCCGGGCTGTCCGGGCTGGCCTGTGCCCTGCACCTGCTGGGTGCGGGCCGCCGGGTCACCGTCGTCGAACGGGACGCCGGTCCCGGCGGCCGGGCCGGCCGGGTGCGACTGGGCGGCTACGAGTTGGACACTGGCCCCACGGTGCTGACCATGCCGCACCTGGCCGACGAGGCGTTCGCCGCCGTCGGGGACAGCCTTTACCGCCGCGTCGGGCTGACGGCTCTGGACCCGGCCTACCGGGCGTGCTTCGCGGACGGTTCCTCGCTCGACGTGCACACCGACGGCGAGGCGATGGAGGCGGAGGTACGGCGCTTCGCCGGACCGGCGCAGGCGGCCGGATACCGCGACCTGCGGCAGTGGCTGGAACGTCTGTACCGGGTCCAGATGCGCCGTTTCATCGACACGAACTTCGACTCGCCCTTCCAACTGCTGCACCCGGATCTGGCCCGGCTGGTGGCGCTGGGCGGTTTCGGACGGCTGGACGGCCGCATCGGCCGCTTCCTCTCCGACGAGCGCCTGCGCCGGGTCTTCTCCTTCCAGGCGCTGTACGCCGGGGTGGCCCCGGCCCGAGCACTCGCGGCCTACGCCGTGATCGCTTACATGGACACCGTGGCCGGCGTCTGGTTCCCCAAGGGCGGAATGCACGCACTCCCCCGCGCCATGGCCGACGCGGCGGCGGAAGCCGGTGCCGATCTGCGCTGGACTGCCGAAGTACGCACGCTGGAGCGCTCCGCGGACCGAGTACGGGCCGTCCACCTGGCCTCCGGCGAGCGCATCCCCTGCGACGCGGTGGTGCTCACGTGCGAACTGCCCGCCGCCTACGGGCTGCTGGGGCGGGCGCCCCGGCGGCCGGCGCGGCTGCGTCACTCACCGTCCGCCGTGATCCTGCACGCGGGAACCGACCGCACCTGGCCGCACCTCGCTCACCACACCATCTCCTTCGGCGCCGCGTGGCAGCGCACCTTCGACGAGCTGACCCGCACGGGCGAGCTGATGAGCGACCCCTCTCTGCTCATCACCCGCCCCACCGCACACGATCCCGCCCTGGCACCGCCGGGACGCCACCTCCACTACGTCCTCGCCCCCTGTCCGAACACAGCGGTCGGTCCCACAGCCGCCGCGTGGCGGGGCCTCGGCCCGCGCTACCGCGACCGCCTGGTGGGTGAACTGGAGCGCCGGGGCCTGGACGGGTTCGCGGACAGCATCCAGGAAGAGCTTCTGGTGACGCCGCTCGACTGGGCGAGGCAGGGCCACGCCGCCGGCAGCCCCTTCTCCGTCTCCCACACCTTCGCCCAGACCGGACCGTTCCGCCCGCGCAACCTCGTACGGGGGCTGGACAACGTGGTGCTCGGCGGCTGCGGTACCACTCCGGGCGTCGGCGTACCGACCGTACTCATCAGCGGCAAACTCGCCGCCACGCGCGTCACCGGCGGCACCGGTACCCGGCCCGCACGGACGGCGCCGTCCTCGACCGCGACCGACGCATCCTCCGTCCCGGCCCCGGCAGGTGCTGATGACCCGTCGTGAACTGGACGCCGCCGGGATCACCGATCCCGCACTGCGCGCCGCCTACACCCAGTGCCGACGGCTCAACGCCCGCCACGGCAGGACCTACTTCCTGGCCACCCGCCTGCTGCCCCTCGAACGCCGCTCCGCCGTGCACGCCCTGTACGGCTTCGCCCGCTGGGCGGACGACATCGTGGACGACCACGACCGCCATCGCGCGCCCGAGGAGCGCGACCGGCTGCTGCGACGCCTGGAGAGCGACCTGACCGACGGGCTGCGCGCCGGAGCGGGCGACGAACCGGTGGTCCGGGCCGTCGCGGACACAGCCGACCGCTACGACATCGGTCATGCCCTCTTCGCCGACTTCCTGTCCTCGATGCGTGCCGACCTGACCGTCACCCACTACCCCACCTACGCCGATCTGCAGGGGTACGTGCACGGTTCGGCGGCGGTGATCGGCCTGCAGATGCTGCCGGTCCTCGGTACGGTCACGGCCCGGGAGGAGGCGGCACCGCACGCGGCGGCGCTCGGTGTGGCGTTCCAGCTCACCAACTTCCTGCGCGACGTGGGTGAGGATCTCGACCGGGGCCGCGTCTACCTGCCCGGCGATCTGCTGGCCGCGCACGGTGTGGACAGACCCCTGCTGGAGTGGAGCCGGCGCACCGGGCGGCGCGATTCTCGGATCCGCGCCGCTCTGGTCGCGGCGGAGGCCATGACGCGGGGCGTGTACCGGACGGCGGAGCCGGGCATCGCGATGCTCGATCCGCGGGTGCGTCCCTGTATCCGTGCCGCGTTCACCCTCTACGGCGGGATTCTCGACGCGATCGCCGAGCAGGACTACACCGTGCTGCATCGCCGTGCGGTGGTGTCGCGTCGGCGTCGGGCGGCAACGGCCGCGGCCGGTGCGCTGCGCGTGGCCGGTGCCCGGTGGCTCACTCGCGCCGCGCACCGAGCGGCCCCGGCGGGTGGTCCGGCAGTCGAGTGGAAGGGGCCGGTGCGGTGAGTAGTCGAAGGGACGGCAAGCGCTGGTCGCCGCCGTTGCGGCGGCGGAGGTCCGGCCCGGACTGGGCGGCGCAGACACCGACTTGGCGCCAGGCGCGGCCGGCGCTCGTCGCCGACGCACTCGAGCGGGCGTCCGCCCGTCCGTCCGGCAACTGGTTCGTGGTCGGTGCCTCCCGGAACGTGCGCGCGGACGATCGCCCGTACGGCCGGACGGTCGGTGGTGTGGAGGTCGTGCTGTGGCGCTCGGAGGACGGCGAGCCCCATGCCGGTTCGGGCGTCTGCCCGCACCTGGGCGCTCCCCTGCGCGACAGCCGGGTGGTGTGCGGCACGCTGGTCTGCCACTGGCACGGGCTCGCCCTGGACGGTTCTCCGTCCGCCGGCTGGCAGCCGTTTCCCGTGCACGACGACGGCGTACTCGTCTGGGTGCGGCTGGACGCGGTGGGTGGCGAGGAGCCCACCGAGCGGCCTGTCGTGCCCGCTCGACCGGCGAGGGGCCGTGGGGTGGACGCGGTGTTCACGGCGGTAGGACGGTGCGAACCGCAGGACGTGGTGGCCAACCGGCTAGATCCGTGGCACGGTTCGTGGTTCCACCCGTACTCGTTCGTCGACCTGTCGGTGGCGCGGGAGCCGCGGGGGGACAAGGACGACGCCTTCGTCGTCGATGTCTCCTTCCGGGTGGCCGGGCGGCTCGTGGTTCCGGTACGGGCCGAGTTCACGGCGCCGGAGCCGCGCACGGTCGTCATGCGCATCACCGACGGCGAGGGCGCCACGTCCGTGGTCGAGACACACGCGACGCCGCTGACCGGGCCCGACCACGAGCGTCCGCGCACCGCCGTGGTCGAGGCGGTCGTCGCCGCGTCGGACCGGCCCGGCTTCGCCCTGGCGCGGGCCGCCGCCCCCGTACTGCGCCCGCTGATGCGCCGTACGGCCGGCCGCCTGTGGCGCGACGACCTGGCCTACGCCGAACGGCGCTGGACGCTGCGCAGCACCGGACGGTTCCCCGGCTGACCGGGCACCGGTCAGCGAGACGAGTGGCGCCCTGCGACGGCTCCGAGCGCCCGGAGCAAGGGTGAACGGCCCGCCCGGGGTACCGTCCACAGGACCTGGCCGCGCACCCCCCGGTCGGCGAGCAGGGCGTTCGCGGCCAGGAAGCCCGTGGTGGCGGCCCGTTCCATGAGGGCGACGGGCAGGTTGCAGCGGATTCCGTCGCCGGCCAGGGTCAGCCACGGATGAGGGGTGCGCACGGTGGGTCGCCGGCGGTGGGAGCCGGCCTCGAAGAGCGGGCAGTCCGAGCGCCACTCGTGCCGGGCGTCGATGATGCGCGCCTCGCGGATCTCCGGGTACACCTGGTGCAGCCGGTCGACGAGCATGTCCTGCACCTCCTTCGGTTCGGCCGCCGGGTCCACGGCGTAGGCGTGCAGTTCTACGACCGAGCCCCCGGTCCGTGCGGCCCAGCGAGCGGCCTCGCCCTCGTACCGCTCCAGGACGCTGATGTTGTCGAGCCCGCCGTAGCCGCTGGTGCCGAGGAATCCGGGCCGGTCGGCGCGGACCGGCCGGTCGAGCCAGAGCCGGGAGACGAGGAACGGCGGTGCGGTGCGCAGGGCCGCGATGTCCTCGCACCAGTCGGACGTGCCCAGGCCGGGTGACGCGCCGACGATCCGGCGCAGGCTCCCGGGGTCGAGGGCGAGCACCACGGCTTGGTGGCGCCCGGCGCCGGTGTCGGTGTGCACGTGCGCCCCACCGTCGCCGAGGGGGAGCACGCCGTGGACGGGGGTGCCGGTGCGGATGTCCACCCCGAGGCGCTGGAGGTAGTCGCCAAGCGGGTCCCAGAGCGCCTGGGGGAAGGGTTCGCCCGGTACGTCGAAGAGCAGTCCCTCGGCCGATCCGAGGAAGTAGATGTGGAACATCAGCAGCAGTTCGGCGGCGGACAGTTCGCACGGGTCGGCGAAGAAGCTGCGTGAAAACACCTCGAACGCCAGGTGGTGCGCAGCTTCCGGGAAACTCACGCTGTCCAGGAAGCCGGTTGCGGTGACCTCGTCGAAGCGTTCGTACACCTCGGGCACCCGCACGTCGAGCAGAGGCAGTGCCGCCCGGGCGTCCATGGCGGCGAGGTCCCGCCAGCCGAAGCTCGGGCTGAGGGCGACGAAGCCGAGCGCGCTGAAAGGCGGCGTTCTCGGAACTCGGGCGAAGCTGTCGGTCAGGCCGCCACTGTGCCGCAGGGGGTAGTCGGGCAGCGGCGTGAGCCGCGAAAGGGCAGGGTCGGTACGACGGAGGAGCCCGCGCAGGTTGTAGTACTGGCGGAAGAAGGCGTGGAACCCGCGGGTCATGGTCACGGAGGAGCCGTCCGCCAGCCTGGCGGGCCAACCGGAGAGCCGGCCGCCCAGTGCATCCTCTTCCTCGTACAGGGTCACGCGGGCACCCCGCTCGGCCAGCAGGGTGGCCGCGGCGAGACCGGCGATCCCGCCACCGACCACCGCGACGGACGGCTCGACCCCACGCTGGAACCGGTCCCTGCCGGGTGGCGGCGCCAGAACCTCGGCCTTGCGGTCGCGGCCTCGTCGGGCGGCAGCGGTACGGCGGGCCGTCACCGGACTCGCTCCCTTGCCGTGGTCGGGCGTGCCGGGCTCGGGCCGTTGCGGGCGAGGAAGGTGTGCACGATGCCCGTCTGCCATCCGGCGACCGGGGCGACGCGCACTCCGGTCAAGCCGGCTCGCATCAGCCGGTCGGCGAAGGCGGGGGCGGTGTCGAAGGCGATGACGCTGTGCCAGAGGTGGCGGTACAGGGCCCGGTCGCCGGTGAGCGTGCCCGCCGGGATGACGACGCCGTGGCACACCGCCGTCCACAACGCCCGGTGCAGCCGCCGGCCGCTCAGGGTGTACTCGTGGGCGCTGATACGTCCGCCCGGCCGCAGCAGGCTCCGGACGCTGCCCAGGACCGCGTCCGGGTCGGTGACGTTGCGGAACAAGTGGGCGGCGAAGACCGCGTCGAAGGGGCCCTCGCCGGCCGTCGTGACCTCCTCGGCGGTCAGGTGCAGGAACCGCACGCGTGCGGGCCACGGCTTGGCCTGGGCGCGGCGCAGCATGCCCGCCGACGCGTCCACAGCCGTGATCCGGGCCCGGGGCGCGGCACTGAGCAGGGCCCGGGTGGAGGCGCCGGTACCGCAGCCGAGGTCGAGAACGTGCAGTCCGGCGCCGTCGTCAGGGAGCCGGAGCCGGCGGGCCGAGCGCAGGAGGTCGGTGTGGTGGCCGGGGTTGAGAGAGGTGAGGCTGTCGTAGGTGCAGGCGGCGTGGTCGAAGGCGCGGGCCAGGTCGTGCTCGCGCAGGAGGCTCATCGGTGATTGTCTCCGGTTCTTGCGAAGGGCTGGGAGCGTCGGGGCACAAAGGGCAGTTCGGCGGCCGTACGAAGCATCGGCAGGACAGGGGTGCGCAGCCCGATGCCCCACTCCTCCCGCAGGGAGGTGGCGCCGTCGAGGAAGCGCAACAGGCGCTCCGCCGGGATCCGGCGGAACAGGTCAGTGAAGAATCGCGGGCCGTCGATGCGCCCGGTGTCCAGGGCACGCAGCAGGACCGCGTCCATGGCCGACGCCCTCCGCCCGTGGGGTGCGGGGATGGTGGTGCGCCCGTCGCGCAGGGCGGCGGCGATGGCTCTGCTCTGTCGCTGCACCGCCGCGAAGGTGTAGCCAGTGGCCGCACGAGTGGCGCCCCCCGCGGTTCCGACACGGAAGTGGGCGGGACCGGCCCGTCGCGGAAAGCGGGCGTCGGTCATGGGAATGATCCCCTGCTCCGCCCGTTCCACGGAGAGCGCGCCGAGCCCGAGGACGTCTCGGCAGTAGTGACCGAGAGCCGATTCGTACGCCTCGGTGGTCAGCGCGTTGCCGGAGAACTCGGTGTATTCCACGAGCGCCCGGTCCGGCGCCAGCGGCAGGACGTAGCCGAAGGCGAGTCCGTGCGCCGGCTGAGGAACCCGGAAGTCCATCAAATCCGCGACCGAGGGGTCGAACCGGTCAGTGTCGGTACGTACGAACCAGCCGCGGAAGTGCTGCAGCAACCGCGTGCGCGCCGGCGGCAGGACAGGCAGCGGCCGCGAGTCGAACACCCGCCGGGCGCGCAGCGTCAGGGACCAGCCCCCGGGCAGCGTGCACCGGACCTCCGCGCCTCCGGGCACACCGCGCACCGATTCCACCGTCGCGCGCAGGAGACGCCCGCCGTCCGAGCGGGCCAGGCGGCCGTGGACCAGCCGCTCGAAGTCGGCGGAGCGCACCATGCGGTAGGTAAACGGGGCAGGTCCGACAACGACCGGCCGGCGGTCGGCGCCGTGCAGACGCAGCACGGACCAGGACGCGCTGACCGCCTCTTCCAGGCCGTCGACGCCCGCGTCCCAGTAGCACCAGGTCCGTTCCGCGGGGCGGAGCGGACCGTCCGGCGGCTCGACCACGGTCACAGTGGCGGCGCCCTTCTCCGTCAGCCGGTGGGCGAGGCTGAGACCGGCCGCACCACCACCGATGACGATCACGTCGGAGTCCTTGGCGGGGCGGGGTGTCACCGGGCTCGCCGTTCGACGACGGGGCTTTTGTCGGGGCCCGAGCGCAGCAGCTCGGCGCCGACCTCCAGCGCGTCCGCGACGGCGCCGGCGACGTGACGCGGGTCGCCGCCCTCCGGCAGGGGTGGGGCGGTGCCCGCCACGGGGCGAGTCGCGAAGCCTGTGTCGAGATGACCCGGCCGGATCTCCAGTACCGCGACACCGGCGCTCCGTGCTTCGCGGCGGACGGCGTCCAGCCATGCGGCGAGCGCGGCTTTGGAGACGCTGTAGTCGGCCATTCGGGGCTGCGGGCGCTCGGCCACCACGCCGGTGACGGCGGCGATCGCCGAACCGCGTCGCAGGATGCCGAGCGCGGCGCGGAAGAACGCGGCGGGCGCGAGGTGGTTGACCGCCATCAGGTGCTCCGCGACCTCGTCACCGATCTCCTCGGCAGCACCGAAGGCCACCGACCCGAACGCGACGACGACGTCCAGCCCTTGGAGGGCTGCCGCCGCTTCGTGCACGGCCAGAGCGCACGACCCGGGATCGTGGGCGTCGAAGCCGGCGGTCGGGGCACTGGGATACGCCCGCGCGGTGTGGGCCAGGCGGCCGCGGTCGCGTCCGGCGAGGGCCACGCGGGCGCCCCGGTCGGCCAGTTCGGCGGTGATCGCACCGCCCAGCGCTCCCGTGGCACCGGCCACCAGGACACGGGCACCGCTCAGTTCCACGCTTCACCCCTCGATACGGCCAACGGGTTCATCCGATCGTCACTGCTTCGCGTCCAGGGCTGTCCGCGGATGCGGCCGGACACCGTTCACACCCCGGCGTCACCTCCTTGCCCCCGGTCGGCGACCACCTCGCGCGCGGCGCGCGCCCCCGACGCCATGGCGCCCTGCACCGATCCGGTCGCCCGGTGGTCCCCGCACACGTACCTGCCTGGGCGAAGGCGGGTGGTGCGGCTCAGCGGCCAGGGGGGAAGCATCGCGGGCAGCGCACCCTCGACCGTGCAGGCGGCGACCTGCTGCCAGCCGCTCGTGTCGGTACCGTACAGCTCGGCCAGACGGCATAGCACCGCCTGTGCCCTGCCGGGGAGGTCGGTTCCCAGTACGGAAGTGGAGATCAGCGCAGTGCCGCGGGGCGCGTACGTGGGAGCGACCTCGCTGAGTACGCAGGTGTTCAGGATCGCTCCGGTGCTGTCCACCATCAGGGTCGGTTCGGCCATCGGTGTCCTGCCGATGGCGTGGTAGTAGGTGGTGACGGTGCGTGTGTCCGGCACGGTCAGGTCCGGCAGCAGGCGGGTGGCGGTCGCCGGGTCCGTCGCCACCACGACCGTCCGGGCCGGCACCTCGCTCCCGTCCTCCAGCAGCACTCCGGTGTCGGTGACCTCGGCGACGGGGGTGCCGAGCCGCAGCACGCCGCCGGGCAGGCCGTCGGCGAGTTGGGCCGGGACGGCGCCGATGCCCTGTGCCGGCAGGCACAGAGACCCTCGGACCATGCTCCGCCAGACCAGGTGGAAGAAGCGTGCGGAGGTCTCCAGCCGGTCCTCCAGGAAGACGCCGGACAGCAACGGCCGCAGGATGTCGGCGACCGCGGCGTCCGACACTCCCGCCCGGGCCAGGGCCGCCGAGGTGGAGCCGTCTTCGCGCCGTCTGGCGGCGGAAGCGGGCAGAACGGCGTCCCGCACGGTGAGAGCCGCCAGCGCGGCCAGGTCGCGCGGCGAGACACCCCGCCCCGTCAGCAGAGCCCCCGCCGCACTGGGCTCCCTCGTCGGGTCGGCGAGGCGGACCGGCCCCTTCGACGTATGCGCGACGACGCCCGCGGTGAACGGCCGCAGCCGCAGGCTCCTCAGATCCATGCGCCGCTTCACCTGCGGATACGAGGTGTTGAACACCTGGAAACCACGATCCAGCAGGAACCCGTCCCGCCGGTCCGTGCGCATACGCCCGCCCACGCCTTCGGACGCCTCCAGCAGAATCACCCGCCATCCCGCACGGCACAGGTCCAGCGCGCACACCAGGCCGGACAGGCCCGCACCGACGACGACCACGTCCGGTGCCCGGCGATGTTCCTCGCACATGCTTCTCCTCGGTCGATGTCGTACCCGTGGCACCCGCACATCAGGGCCGTCCGCTCGGCCCCTTCCTCGGCCGATACCCCTGAACCAGCGGGCACAGACCCGTGCCGGAACGTGGCGCGAAAGCAACGCTCGCCCGTGGACGAACGACGCGGCCGCGACCACTGGTCCAGCGGACCACGTTCCCCGGCCGCTGCCCAGGCGCCACGACCAAGACGGCAACACGTCACCAGGAGGCCGACGACTCCAGAGCGGCGACCGCCTCGGCGAGTCCCGACGGACGCGCCAGACCCGCCACCGCCTGCCCCGCCCAGCCGGGTCCCAGCGTCAGCACGACCGGCCTGCGACGGGCACCGCGCACTCCCCACTCCATGACTGCGACGTGCTGAGCCAACGGCCGGCTGGCGGTGGTACGGGACTGCGCCCACAGCCCGACCGCGGCCGGCCCGGTCCTGCGCACGGCCGCGACGAGCGACTCGACGGGCAGGGCACCGCCGAACATACGCACCGGAACGCCGCGCTCCGTCAACGCCGCGGCCAGCACTTCCAACGGCAGGGTGTGGTTCTCCCCCGGGACGCAGGCGAGCACCGTGGTGGCGCCGGCACGGGCGGCGACCGTGTGGGGCGTGGCGCGCCGCAGCGCGCCGGAGACGTGCCAGGACAGGAAGTGCTCGACCTCGACGTACTTCTCGCCCGACGTCTCCCACTTGCGGCCGACCGCCTGGAGCGTCGGCACGATCACCTCGGTCCAAGCGGCGACCAGTCCGTGCTCGGTGATCGCGGTGAGCAGCAGTTCGTCGAGCGCGGCGGCGTCGAGGCGCAGGGCGGCCCTGGCGATTCCCCTGCACTCCTGACGTACGTCACCGAGCCGCAGGCCGCTCCCCGCCCGGCTGCGGGCCTGAGCCGAAGCCCGCTGTGGCCCGGCGGTCCGTCGAGGCCGGGCCGCCACCGGTGATTCCCCGCTTCGCGCGAGCCGTGCGGCCTCGGCCGGGGGCAGCCCTGTCGCCGTCAACGCGCACATCCGCTCCAGCCGCGCCACGTCCCTGGCGGTCCAGCGCCGGTGCCGGCCGCCCGTGTGCGCGTCGGGCCCGAGGCCGTACCGGCGGTCCCACGTGCGGACCGTGGTGGGCGCCACCCCCAGGCGCCGGGCCACCTCACCGGTGGTCAGTCCGCCGTCCGGCGGACCACCCTCGCCGTACCGGCCGTCGTGGTCCTCACCGTTTTCCTCATCAGGCTCACTCACGCCTCCACTGTACGACGCACAAACGACGCACGTTGCTTGCGTCGTTTCCGCGTCCCACACTGCAAGCACGCGCACGGCGGACCGGCGGACTTGCCGTCCGGACACGCTCTTTCGTCCCCGGACGGCGCACGGCAGGAGGAACGTGCCATGAACACGACCGCGCGACCGAGTACCGCTCTGGTCCCGCCCGCGGCGGAGACGCGGCACGAGGAGGACCTCGCCCGCGGCCTCGTCGCCGCTGACGAGGAGGTGTTCGCGGCCATCTACCGGCGCTGGGGACCACTCGTCCACACCATGGCCTCCCGGTCCCTCGGCGACGCTGACGAGGCCGAAGACGTGACTCAGCAGGTCTTCATCGGCGCCTGGGGCGGGCGGCACGGCTTCCGCCCGGAGCGGGGCGCACTCGGTGCCTGGCTGGTCGGCATCGCACGCCGCAAGATCATTGACGCGCTGGCCGCCAGGACGAGGCGTCTGGCCCTCGTCGACTCGGCCGCCCACGAAGCCACGCCCACCCGGTTCGTCCAGGAGATACCGGGCGAGGTGCTCGACCGCGTGTTGCTGGTCGAGGCCCTGTCCCGGTTGCCGCACGCTCAGCGCGAGGTGCTCTGCATGGCCTTCTACGAGGACCTGACGCAGGTCCAGATCGCTCAACGCACCGGTGTGCCCCTGGGGACGGTGAAAAGTCACGCCCGCCGCGGCCTGCACCGGCTGCGTCTGGCCGTCGACCTCGGCGACGCGCACGGAACGGGCATCTGACCGAGCCGAAGAAGCGACGGCGCGGGGGCCGGGAAGCGCCCGCGGATACGACCCTGCTTGCCGAGCCGGCCACTGCTCATGCACCAAGCACACAACCACTGGTGTAGTGGGTCCAGCAGCTGCGCTGACGAGGCAGTTTGGGCAGCACTGAAGCACCTGACACCCCATCAGAAAGAGCGTCAAAATGAGCGTCACGAGCGTCATTTCAGCGTCAAGATATCGCCCGTATCGCCCACACCGCACATAATGCGTACGCACAAAACCGCAGGTCAGGAGCCCTTCGCGGCCGGTTCGAGGATGGCGACGCACTCCACGTGATGCGTCATCGGGAACACGTGCGGCTCCAAGCCACTAAAGAAAGTGCAGGTCAGGCGGTATACCGCGCGCTGTACGGGTGTCACCTCGGGCCTTGAGCGTCAAATGAGCGTCACGGGCGTCTGTCCGAACCGCCCCAGACCAGAGAGCCGACGTCGCCACAGCGAAGTCATGCAAGACGGCGGCTTGAGCGATGAGCGTCAGCCAGCTATCCCGCTCACCGACGTCGGACTGCACCCTTCTCGTCGTCCTCGATAACTTTGAGCAGGTACACGGATGACTCGTGAGAGGTGTCCTGCGACCTCCGGCCACGAATGGGGCGAACATGCTGTTTGAAGAACTGACGGCACTAGCGGCAGAAGGTGGACAGGCACTGGTCCGATCAGTGGGTACCGGATTCTGGCCCGTGACGCAGCGCCGTACCGCAGAGTTGGTCGGGCGCGGTGACGCCGAGCGTGTGAGGGCGGAGCTCGTGCGGCTCGATCGCACCGCGCAGGCCCTGTCGCGCCCACTATCAGGCGATGCTGCTGCGGAGCGGGCGCGACAGGAAGGGCTGTGGGCCGGACGGTTCGAAGCCCTTCTGGACCACCTCTACGGGGCCGAACAGTCGGGTGCAGCAGCAGAGCTGCGCGCACTCCTCGAATTCCTCTCTACCTCCGTCGGTGACACAGTCACCAACACCGGCAATGCGACAGCCCGTGACGGCGGCAGCGCGATCACCGGAATCCGGAACGCAGGCGGTAACCGTCCCGGCGCATCGAAGGTCGCGCACACTGGAGACGCGGAAGCCTCCGGCCCCGGCTCCAGAGCTGTCACCGGGATCGCCAACGAATAGGCCGATCCCGGAACGGCCAGACGCCTCGTGGATACGTTGCACACACCGCAGAACCCGACGATCGACATCGCAAACTCGCAGCGGTCCCCGACGGCATGGACAGGGCGAATCATGGCTGGGTGGTCACATCACCCTCCAGCGCTCGCCGACACCGTCTTCCCCTCCCGCCCACTGCAGCAGTGCTTGAACTTCCGCCCGCGCCGCATCATGCATGGGCACGGCGCATTCCTCCGTGGTCGCACCACCGTTAACGGCACGGCTGCGCCAACAGCCTGCCCAAGGAGGATGGCCTGATTGAGGTACGTGGGGTCGTCCGCCACCATGCCTGGAAGGTTCCGACCAGCAATGACGATCAGCGAGCCATGGTGGGCACGCTCGTACCAATGAGGAAGGAAGTTGAGTGGCAGCCCTCCCACGAGGTCGCCGTAGGGGCTGCCGAGGGTGATTCTGTTGTCGACCAGGCGAGCCTGAAGATCCCGGTCGGAGACGGATGGTAGGTCGCGGAGGTCGAGGGGCTTGCCACCATTATCGGTGTGCAGGGTGCGCAGGTCAGTGAAGCCCGACTCCAGGAAGAGCCGGAGGGCGACGTCCTCGATTCGGCGGCTGTCGTCGAGAGCTCCCCATCCGCCGTGGCAGTCGAGGACGATGCCGGCGCGGTCGCCGCCGAAGAGAATACATTCGGCGTCGAAGCGATCCGGGGAGCGATCGGGGGCCGGTCCGGCGAGTTCGATCACGTCGGAGAGGTGGCAGTGGGAGTGCGCAAGCCGGAGCATCGGGTGCTGGACGTCCGGATGGCAGAGGTAGAGGAGTTCGGCCTCGCCGGATTCGTCAATGATCAGATTGCAGACAGTGCAGTACTGCCTGGAGGTGGCGTACCGAAGCATGAGTGACTCTAGGTCGAATGCGGCCAGCGCCTGCTGCACGGTGTCGGAGATCTGCACACGGCGCAACCGGGGCAGGGCAGCGGACGGCACCGCAGCGTCGCCTTCGCGACCATCTCTTAGGGCGCGAGCGCGAAGTGATTCGAGGATGAGCTGGTCGACCGGGCTGCCGCCTACGAGCTCCTCGGGGCTGGGCAAGGTGCCGTCCGGGTCTGTCTCCTGGTGGAGTGCGCCCAAGAAGACCAGGGTCTCGCCCGCCTCGGGCCAGTTGCCGAGCGCCTGGTGAAGCATGAATGCCTGCCGGGCGCAGGAACGCGCGGCCTCCGACGCGTGGAGGGCCTTCTCGGCGCGGGCCAGGTTGAACAGACAAGTGGCTCGCAACGGGCCGTCGCCGAGACGTTCGCTGATCTGCAGGGCCGTGCGAAAGGACGCCGCTGCGGTGAGGTGGTCGCCAACCTCGGCGTGGCAGGCGCCGAGGTTGGTATGCAGGGATGTCAGCACGCTGTCCATGCCGAGTTTTTCGGCGAGCGGAATGTTCTTAGTCATCAAGGCAACGGCTTCATCCCGGTTGCCGGTCTCCAGCATGCAGGTCGCAGCCTGCGCGCGGGCTGAGAGGAGGACGTGCAGATCTTTGTGCTCGGCAGCGACTTGCGCAGTCTGTTCGTACTGGTCAGCTGCTTCGTTCCATCGCCCAGCCCGCGCGTGGATGTTGGCCAGTGCCATCCTGCAGTGCAGGACGCCATCGAAGTCGTCGTGCCGCTCGCAGTCGTTGAGTGCCGTGGTGATCGCGGACAGGGCTTCGGCGTGCAGGCCGCGTCGCGAGTGGAGGACAGCCAGCGCGCGCGTCGCCCGGGCCCGGGTGCGAGGGGAAGCGGCGTCGCTGAAGTCGGAGACTACGGACCGCAGCATGCGGGCGCCATCCCGCCACTGCCCTGCGACGACCAGGGCTTCGCCCAGCGCCGCCCGCACCTGGGCGAGCGCCCGACTCTCGTCAGTGGCGGCAAGAGACTGCTCCGCTTCCGTTAGCAGGCGGACGGCGTCTCCGATCCGCCCCCGGTGCCACAGCAACTGGGCTCGTTTCCGCAGGACATCTGCTTGAAGAACCGGGCTGCCGGACTCCTGGGCCATGTCCGACGCGACCTTGAACTGCGACTCCGCCGTGTCGTGGTGCCCAATGCCGCCGCTGTACGAGGCGAGATAGGTCAGGGCGCGCGCCGCATGCTGATGGTCGCCGATTCCGATGGCGAGCTCGGCGCACTGCGTTAGGTAGGTCGCGGCTTGGTCGAGGTCAGCGCGATGCGCGGCATCCTCACCGAGCCGGAACAACACCCGAACCTGGCCCTGTACGTCACCCGTCTCCTGATGGATGGACAGGGCTGCCTCAAGCGGCCCGACCGGAGCAGACGCCGGCCGGGCGTCGGCCGGAACCGCCGCAAGGTCCATCAGCGCCTGCGCCTCCCATTCCCGGCTGCCGATGACTCGTGCCCGCTCGATGTCTCGGACGGACTCCTCCGCCGCCTCTACCTCGCGGCCCGTGCTGCTGAGCAGTTTGGAGATCGACCGCGTAGCAAGCATCTCACCGAAGCCACTGCTCCGACTCAGGTCCCGACTGTTGCGCAGGTAGTTCTCGGCCCGACGGATCTGCCCGACTGCAAGGTACGCCTGGCCAAGATTGCCTAGGGCAAGCGCTAGTGCCTGATGATGCCCGGTGGTCCTCCAGTAGTGCAGTCCGTTTCGCAGGTACTCGATGGCGTCACGAGGTCGGCCCAGGTTGATCAGTAGTGTCCCCAGACCGAGCTGTGCCATGAAAAGATGCTCTGCTTCGTTGGCCGCGCGCCCCGTTTCAGCGCAGCGGTGGAATAGATCAGCGGCATCCTGGCTCTCGCCGAGGTGTGCGGCGACGACGGCCCGGTTGTACAGCGCGGTGGCCGTCCAGTCAGGGTGTCCAGTCAGCTCCCCGGCCTCCTGTACGCACTGGTAGACGCGGTCCAGCTCCTTCCAGTGACTGGCAACCCGCAAGTGGTCGGTGAGTGCGAAGGCGAGAAGCAATAGGTGGTCCCAGGCCTCGTACTGCCGGGCCGTCTCAACTAGAGCGACAGCGCCGGGACGGTCCGCTTCCAGCGACCGCAGCGCTGCGGGACTGCTCTCGGCAGGGACGGTCGCCTTCTCGTCCAGAAAACCGATCGCGTCGGTAGACGACCGCACGCGGACGGCCGTGACAAGACAGGCATGACGAACAACATCCGCCCGTTGCGTCCTCGGCCACGATGCGGACGTCAGTCGGGCGAAGCGGTGCTGAATCTCGTGCATCACGAATCGGTCGTCGTCGATCTGCTCGATCAGGCTGAGCTCGACCAGCGAGTCGAGAAGCGTGGCCATGTCTGTGAGATCGTCGTCGCTGATCTCGTCCAGCGGAGGCTGTGCGATGCCTGCTGCGACAACATCAATGGTGAACGACATGTGCGGCAGGACGCCGAGCGCGGAGAAGACTTGTGCCTGATCGCGGTCGAGCGCGTCGAAGCTCTGCTGAAGCACAGGCCGCAACGCGGTCTGGCCAGCGACCAGGGCCTTAACGCTGCGGTCGGGGTTAGTGATCTCGGACAGGTAGCGGTCTGCATTCACACGGGGCCGCCGGGCCAAATGCGCCGCGGCGATGTGCAGGGCGAGCGGGTGACCGGCGCATGCTGCGGACAGCACGGCCGTCTGCTCGTCGGTCAGCCGGCCGGGGCCGGCAACCGACCGTACGAGTTCCTCGCTGGGCGCGGCTGGCAGCGGGCCGAGGTCGATGAGGCGGACCAGGCCGCTAAGCCCGCTGAGCTTGAGACGGCTGGTCCCCACCAGCGCGAACGGGCCGTCGATAGAGACGATCTCAAGGAGCGCCTCTTCCGAGATGACGTCGTCGACGAGCAGTAGGACGCGCTTGTTGGCGAGCGTCGTCCGCAGCAGCGCCAGCTGCTGATCACGGCGGTCCGGCAGGGGAGGCTCGGACGGAAAGAGCGCGTGGAGTATCGATGCCACAAGGTCCGTGGAGCCGGTCGACAGCGCGAGATTGATGTGAAACTGGCCGTCCGGATACCGCTCCGCAGCCAGTCGGGACATACGCAGGGCGACGTCGCTCTTCCCAATTCCAGGAGCGCCAGTCACCACGACTGCCGCCCGTCCGCCGACGTCTGCGCGCCGCAGCACCTCAAGACCGGCTGAGATCTCCGACTCACGCCCGAACAGGTGCGGGCGCCGTTCGCCGGGCAACACGGAGTCCTGAACCGAGCGAGTCCGACGGGGCGACAACGTCACACGGACGTCGCCCGCCACATACCCAGAGATTGCCACCCCGCCGTGCGAGGCATACGCCGCTCCCGTTGCCATGACCGAAACGGAGCTGGGCTGGCCGGACGCTGTCGCCGCGTTGGCCCCAGAGATCGCGGTGCCACCGTTCGTCGCACGGGCGTCGCCACTGTCCCGTACCTCAGCGCCCGGCCCGAATTCGCCAGACTTGCTCTTGTCCTCCATCAACCCGCTCCCGGAGACTAGCTGTAGTCGATCCCAGTACCGGCGCTGCTGCCGGCCCCGTCTGCTTTGGCAGCACCAGTCCGCTCCACCCGGGTCAATCCTGTACGCACCCCGCCGGGCCTACGGATCCCGGTGTGCGCAGCCCCACCACCAGATGCCTTCGCTTGGCCAGTATCCGTGGCGGAATCCCCATACCCGGACTGCACCCACGCCCACAGCAGCGCTGCAACCCCTGTACCTGCCTGCAATGACGCTCCGACCAGCTCCCCGCTCCCCGGGCCGTTCAGCAACCACACCATCGGCGTCGCCGCAACGCAGGCCACCCCAATCACGATCAGCGTAATCTTCCACGGCCGTGTCACGCCGTCCCACCTACCTTCCTAGCCAGCCTTTCCGCAGGTATAGCAAGGACGCTCACGCCGTTGCTACGGATTCCGACGGTCTGCAGGAAATTGAGCGATCGACGTGCGATGCCGTCCAAACTCAGGTAGGCGCCTGTGGCGAGAACCTCATGTCAGCCATCAGAGCACGGAGGGGGCCCGGCCGAGGTCGGCCAGGGGTCGCGAGCCGGTCAGTCGGAAACGAAGGCCGCCTGCAATGGCCTTCGCTCGCATGCCTCAATGGTGGTTCTTGATGCTGGAGGCGTCACCGCGCAGGGTGTGCGGCTCGACTACACGAGCCTGCCACCAGCGGGCGTGCCACGCGTGGAACGCCATCTCGCCGGCCCGCGGGTCCCGTACGGTTCCGCGGGCGAACCGGGTCTCCATGTCGGTGCCCCAGGCGCGGGCCTGCGCCTTGAGGGGAAACGATTCGCTGTAGCGGTCTCCCGCCCGGTTGCGGACAGTCGCCTGCCACTTGCCGGACTTCAGTTTCCGGAGGTACGTAGTTCACTCCTGCCTCTATCGCGGGTTGACGGACTCCGATCTGGTCAGCGTCGGGGGACGGGCGGGGTGACCGCCCTGCTGCTGATGAAGTCGTCCAGTCCGGCGGCCGGGACGCGGACACGGGAGCGTCCGGGACCCGTGCGCAGATCGACGACGGGTAGCTCGCCGGCGGCAATGAAGCGGTAGACGGTGCGGCGATCGACATCCAGGGCGGCAGCGACGGCGGGTATGGAAAGCAGCCTCGGGGCCAAGACGGGTCCATTTCATGAGAAGGCGGAGGAGGAGTTGACGATTCGCGCCGGGAGTGAACCCCGGTCAGATCGGAAAGGGCGGCGAGAGAGCCTCCTTCACTGGCTGCTCCAAGCGGAAACTCCTACGTGAGAGCGCGAGACGTAATCCTTACCTCGCGGGCGCAGCGGAGTTTCCCGGATCGACATGTCGGCGACTCACTCACGGCACCTCTCGTATCTTTTGGGCAGACTTCTGGCATGGGCCGGAATATCGGGCGTTCCGGGAGCAGTAATCATCCGGAGAATCCCCGGTTTCGGAAACCGGGGATCGTCGGGTATGTTGCGCCCGCTTCCGCCTCTCCTGCGGGAGCGAGGAGTGCGTGGGGAGGGATTCCGAGGGCGGCGGCAATGGCGACGAGGTCGTCGATGTCGCAGCGGCGGACGGTGCGTTCGATGCGGGAGAGCGCGGTGAAGGTCATGGGCCGGCCGCGTCCGGTGACGCGGGCGGCGAGCCGGCGCTGGGAGTAGCCGCGGGCGGTACGGGTGCGTTCGATGGTGTGGGCGGTGGCTTGTCCGGCGGGTCCGATTTCGAGTGGGCGTGGCGGCATGGGTGGTGTTGTAGCTTGCGCGCCGGCTACTGGGGAAGGGTTTTCCTGTCTGCTGTGAGCGATGCGCCGAGGGGACGCCGAATTTCCGGATGATTTCGGCGACCGGGATTCCGGGGCTACTGTTTCGAGGCCTGCCCCAGACGACTTGTGAAGGTGTTCAGAGCCAACGCTGGACTTCGTGCGACGGGTGTGGCTGTGTTGTCCACGCAGCCCGGCCTCGCCGGAATTCTCTGCCCCCGTGATGGTCGACGGATTCGACCGCCAGTAAAGGAGCCGCCCCTTGGAATCCCCCACCTCGATAACTGGCCACGACGGCGCACAGCAGTCGCCGTGGCCGCCGGTCGCCGTCCCTGGTCAGTCGGCCACCGCGCCCGCGCCCGTCGCGGACCCCGAGGGCGAGGAGGTCCTCGACCAGCTCCGGGACACCATCCGGCGCTACGTCGTGATGCCGAGCGAAGAGGCCCTGACCGCGACCACGCTGTGGGCGGCGGCGACCCATCTGCAGACGGTGTGGCAGCACGCGCCGCGTCTGGCGGTGGTCGGACCGGCGAAGCGGTGCGGGAAGTCGCGGCTCCTGGAGGTCCTGATCGAGGCCGTCCACGAACCGCTGATCACGGTCAACGCGTCCGCCGCGGCGATCTTCCGGTCGATCGGCGAGGCCGACCCGCCCACGCTCCTCGTCGACGAGGTCGACACCATCTTCGGCAGCGCGAAGGTCGCGGAGAAGAACGAGGAGATGCGCGGCCTGCTCAACGCCGGCCACCAGCGCAACCGGCCCACCCTGCGCGTCACCGGCCCCAACCACGAGGTGGTCAAGTTCCCCACCTTCGCCATGGCCGCCCTCGCCGGCATCGGCGACCTGCCCGACACGATCATGGACCGGTCGGTCGTCATCCGGATGCTCCGCCGTGCCGAGACCGAGAAGGTCAGTGCCTGGCGCTACGGACGCGACGACCTGGCGGTACGCGAACTCCGCACCCGGCTGGCGGCCTGGCTGGCCTCCGTACGCGAAAAGGCCCTCGCCCTGGAACCGAAACTGCCGGTCGAGGACCGCGCCGCCGACACCTGGGCACCGCTGATCAGCGTCGCCGACCTCGCGGGCGGACACTGGCCCGTCCTGGCCCGCACCGCATGCACCGCCATGACCGACTACGAATCCGGACGCGACGAGGACGGCGGACTGAAGATCCGCATCCTCGCCGACATCCGACGCGCCTTCGCCTCCGAAGGCGACCCGCCGATGATCCGCACCGGCCGCCTCCTGGAGACCCTCAACGCCGACCCCGAGGCACCCTGGGCCGAGCACAGCCCCAACGGACTCACCCCGCGCGGCCTGCAGATCCTGCTCCAGGACTACGGCATCAAGTCGGCCAACCGCCGCTTCCCCGGCAACCACCAGGCCAAGGGCTTCACCCGCGCCCAGTTCACCGACGCCTGGACCCGCTACTGCCCACCCGAGGCAGCCGCCACCCTCCCCATCGAGCCCGGCGCCTGACCCTCCACGACTCGTCCCACTCGTCCCCGCGCAGGTCAGCACGGGGACGAGTCACCGGCCCGCAACGAGTCGACTCGACATCACCGCCCCACCCGTACCTGCCCTGACCAGCGGCGGGACGAGTGGGACGAGTCAACGCACCCCACAGCCGCCCACACCAAATGGCGCCCCACCCCATTCCTGGAGCACACCGTTTGACCGCGCCCACACCCGCCCACCGCACCGCCGACCGATACACCCTCCTCGCCGCCAGCGCGGTGATCCTCGCCCTGACCACCGCCGGATTCTGGCTGTCCTACGCCCACCTCGCCGAGATCGCCGGACAGCACGGCCTCGGCAACTCCCCCGCCCGCCAGTGGGCCTGGCCCGCCACCCTCGACGCCTTCATCGTCGCCGGTGAACTCCTCACGCTCCGCGCGAGCCTGCGCCGCGAGCCGGACGGCTGGGCAGTCGCCCTCACCGCCGGCGGATCCCTCGGCTCCATCGCCCTCAACGTCGCCGGCGTCACCGGCACGCGTGATCCGGCCGACGTCCCCCTCCTCGACTATGTCGTCGCCGCCGTCCCTCCGGCCGCCGCCCTCCTCGCCTTCGGCGTCCTCATGCGCCAGATCCACCAGCACCTCGCCCGACCCGACCGAGGAGACGAACCGGAGCGGCGGCGCGATGCGGCGGGCCCCTCGCCCGCCAACGACGGACATCCCCTGGACAGCGATACGCCTCGCTCCCACCCGGTCCCCGCCGAGACCGGTCCGGAACCGGCCTCCGCTCACGAGCCCCCTCGTGTCGACGGGCCGCCCGCGCAAGAAGGCCCACGGCCGTCGCCCACGCGCAAGGTCGGTCGTCCGGCGACCGGAGACCTGACCGCGTTCCTCCCGATCGTCGAGCGGATAGAGGGACCAGCGACCCGGTCGACCATCCGAAACGTCCTCCGCGAGGCCGGTCACACCATCAGCAACGAGCGGTTGACCGAACTCAAGGCGCTCCTCACGGACCAAGCGGCCAGCGCCCCGTCCGCCTCACCTATGGCCGCTGACCGGTAATCACCGCAGCTCAACGCCGCTTCGGCCGGACCGGTCCGGCTGTCCGGCCGACCGTCCATATCTCCGGCCGGTCCCACCCATGCCCCCAGCGGATGCGCAGCGGCTCTCAGCCGCGAACGCGGACCGTCCTTCTGTCACACCCTCATCCACCAGGAGCCCCGTCCGTGACATCCACCCCGCAGCACTCCCGCGATCCTTCGACGATGCCGCTGATGCCGATCGAATCTGCTTCCCCGATCAGGAAGGGCACCCTCCCTGACCTCGGCGCAGCAAGTTGTCGGGTAAGGAGTCCTTACCCGGCCTCCGCCCGAGGGGAGGCGGAGGCATCCGGCGCCGAGGGGGCGCCGGGGGCGGCCGGCCTGGGGGAGCCGGCTCGGGGAGAAGCCGCGCAGCCGCCGACGCCTCGCCGCCGTCTGCGTGAACCCGCGCTGCGTGAGAAGCGCGTCCACCCGCGCTACAGCGACGACGAGTTCGCCCTCCTCGCGAATGCCGCCCGACTCAGCCGCATGTAGGTCGGCGGCTATGTCGCCGAGACCTCGCTCGCCGCCGCCCGTTCCGACGACCCCACCGCCGCGGTCGCCGACTACCGCGCCGCGGTCAAGGCGCTGATGGCCGCCAACGGACAGCTCGCCAAGATCGGCAGCAATCTGAACCAGCTCACCCGCCACCTCAACCAGGACGGCCCCTGGCCCGGGCCCGGGATCGTGATGCGGCTGCTGCACCATGTCGAGGCGTCGATCGCCGACGTGGACACGGCCGTCGCCCAAACGGCCTCCGGGCGGTGACCGCGTGATACCGAAGATCATCCTGGGCAAGGGCGCCCGCGCCACCCGCCGCCTCATCGGCTACCTCTACGGACCGGGCCGCGCCAACGAGCACACCGACCCGCACCTGGTGGCGTCATGGAACGGCTTCGCCCCCGACCCCGGCCGCAGCCCTCACCGCAGCCCGAAGTCCGTCGAGGACCAGCTCGCCGCACAGCTCGACCAGCCCGTGAAAATGCTCGGTGACAAGGCCCCGGCGACCACCGTGTGGCACTGCCCGGTCCGGGCCGCGCCCGAGGACCCGATCCTGACTGACGCCCAGTGGGCGGACATCGCCCGACGGATCGTGGCCGCTGCCGGCATCGCTCCCGAGGGCGACGAGGAAGCCTGCCGCTGGGTGGCCGTCCGCCACGCCGACGACCACATCCACATCGCCGCCACCCTCGTACGCCAGGACGGCCGCCGCCCGCACCGCGACCACGACATCCGCGCCGTCCAGCGTGAAGCCCGCACGATCGAAGTCGACCTCGGCCTGCGCCGGCTCAACGCCGGTGACGGCACCGCCGCCAAACGCCCCACCAGCAAGGAGCACTTCAAGGCCAAGCGCCAGGCCCGAAGCGTCACGACCCGAGAGATCCTGCGCATGCGGGTCCGCCAGGCGGTGGCCGCCGCCTCCAGCGAGACCGAGTTCTTCGCCCTGCTGGAAGCGACCGGCGTGAACGTGCGTCCCAAAACCGGACCGTCAGGCGACATCCTCGGCTTCAGCGTCGCTCTTCCCGGCGACGTCAACAAGCACGGCGAGCCGGTCTGGTTCTCCGGCTCCACCCTCGCCGGCGACCTCTCCCTGCCCAAGATCCGCCACCGCCTCACCACCACCAGCCCCGAGCACATCACCGCGCGGCCGGCCGACCCCTGGCACCAGGCCACCGCCGCCACCGAACGCATCCCCGACCACCTCACCCGCAGCAACGACCACATCGCCCAGGGCCAGCTCGTCGCCCTCGGCGGAGTCCTCGACCTGCTGCCACTCACCGCACCGGCCGCGGTGAGGGCCGAACTCGAACGGGCCGCCGCACTCTTCGAACGCGCCACCCGCTCACGCATCACCGCCGACCTCGACAGTGCCCGCGCCCTGCGCGGCAGCATCCAGACAATCCTGCGTACCCCCACGGCAAGGGGCGACGGGGCCGGGCTGGCCATGCTCCTTGACGCCGCCCTCATCGCGGTGGCGTTCGCACGACACTGGCACCGCACGCGCCGGCACGCCCAGCAGGAAGCGGCTGCCGAACAGGCCCTCGTCCACCTCCAGACCGCGTACGCGCAGATCGCCGTCCCGGCCTTGGACGACCTCGCCCGCCGCGCCCCCGGCATCCCGACCAAGCACCGCTACGCCCGTCACCTCCAGCAGACCGTCCCCGAGCACACCGAACGCATCCTCCGGGACCCGGCCTGGGATGCCCTCGCCACCGTCCTCGCCGACGCGGAAGCAGCCGGCCACAACCCGACCACACTCCTCGACCAGGCGCTCCGCCAACGCACCCTCGACGACGCCCGCAACCCCGCCCGCACCCTGACCTGGCGCATCCACCGCCTCGGCCAACGCCGCGCACCCAGCCCCCATACCCAGGCGGCCATGGCCCGCAGCACCACGCGCCGCCCCATCGCCCCGGCCAACCTCACGGCAAGCGCGCCGGACCTCGCCCCGCAGTCGGCCAGATCCCGGCGAAGGTGATCTTCCCTGCACCGGGATGCCGGGAGAACGCCTACCTCACAGGTCGCGTTCTCCCGGGCGGGCTCGGCTGCGCTCACGAACCGATGCCGTCAAGCGGCTCCCACTCGTGCTCCAGGATCGAGTAGATGATCGAGTCGCGCCACGCTCCATGGACGAAGACGTGGTCGCGGATCCGGCCGTCCTCGGTCATGCCCGCTCGCAGCAGGGTCCGCGCAGACGCTTCATTGAGTGGTGAGCGGGCCGCCCATATGCGGTGAAGGCCGAGCGTGCGGAAGCCCAGCGCACACAGCAGGTGGACGGTCTCCGTACCCAGGCCCTTGCCCCACGCGCCGGGGTGCAGGGCGAAGCCGATGGTGGCCGCCTGCTGCGGTTCGGTCGCCAGACGGGCGTAGCCGATCAGCCGGGGGTCGCCGAGCCGGGTGACGGCGAGGCCGTACTCGGTCCTGGGGTCGTCCGTGGCCGAGGCGAGGGAGCGGTCGACGATCGCCTGGACCTGTTCACGGGTACGGGGCTCGAAGCTGAGGTGCCGGGTGGCCTCGGGGTCGCCGTAGATGGCCAGGAGGTCGGCGGTGTCCCCGGGCTCGATTTCACGCAGGGCCAGACCGGGGCCGGTCAGGTGGACTGTCACTGCTCGTAAGCCCACGCGCTGCCTGTCTGGCGGTACTGCTCGACGGGGATGGGGGCGACGCCGACCCGCATCCGCGCGGTGTAAAGCAGGCCGTCCAAGTGGTCGATCTCGTGGTGGATCAGCCGGGCGAGTCCGCGTTCGTAGGTGGTGGTCACCACCTGTCCGTCCAGGGTCGTGGTCTCCACCGTGATCCGAAGGGGCCGGGGGACCAGGCCGCGAACGTCGAAGAACGACAGGCAGCCTTCGTACTGCTCATCCGCCTCGCTGGAGCGGTCGGTGATGCGGGGGTTCAGCAGCACGATCGCAGGGGCGTCGCCGGGAGGCTGAACCACGGCGGCGGCCCTGCCGATCCCGATCTGAGGCGCCGCGAGGCCCATGCCCTTGGCGAACGGGTGGACCTGCCCGATCCGCTCCATTGCCGTGAACATCTGCTCGACGGCCTGCCCGGCCGCCTCGCGCTCGGCCGGCAGGTCGAAGGCGCGGGCAGGTTCGGCGAGGACCGGAGCCCCGTCCTGCACGACGCCGAGGTCCCGCATCTGCTCGCTGGGCCGCGCCTGGTTCACGTGAACTCCCCTTGATTCATGTCCCGTTCGGTTCGGCCTCGGAACCGCCATTCCAGACGGTACCGGGCGTGGAGTGCGGGTGTGGAGGTGCTCCAGGAGAAGATCCGCATTCCGTCCTCCTCGCGCTGTATCGGGGCCGTCCGCAGCGGTACGGCCTCGGCGGTCATGGAGGTTTCGGTGCCCCACACGGCGGGGTCGAGGGCGGTGGGGAAGGCGAGTTCGACCGTCAGGTGCTCGGTGGGCAGGCGGACGGCGCGCTGGAACCAGCGGCCCCACTTCTCGTGGCCCACCGAGTAGGCGTACTCGATCCAGACCGACTCGCCGGGGTAGAGGGGGAAGCGGCCCTCGCTGTTCTCGAACGCCAGCCACACCTCCTTGAAGGCGTCGCGGTCGTGCTTGGTCTGCCAGTTCATCGCCTCGCCGCGGCAGGTCGCGGTCAGGGCGAGTTCGTCCCAGGTCAACGGGTGTTCGCGGTAGTGGGCGTTGGAGCGTTCGGGCTCGCCGGGGTAGCGGTCGACGCTGATACGGATCAGGTAGCGGCTGATCGGTTCGCTGCCGGTGTTCCGCAGCAGGCGGCGCATCGTGAGCCGGTAGTGGCTGCCGTCGTAGTCCAGGCGGGCCGCGTCGTGTTCGACGACGATCGCCGAGCCGGTCGCGTACGGCTGTTCGGCCCTGCGGGGAGTCGGCGTCGGTGTCGCCGGGGCGGTGCGGGCCTTGGCCGCCTCGTAGTCCAGCCATCGCTTCCAGATGGCCTTGCCCGCGTTCAGGGACTCCTCCGCGCGCAGCGCGAAGTCCTCCGTCGGCTTGTGTCGGCCCGACTCGACATGGCTGACGTAGGACGGGTCGAAGCCCATCCGTCTGGCTAACTCCCGTTTGGCGAGGCCGCGTACCTCGCGCCAGTGGGCCACATCCGCCGCGAACGCCTCGGCCGCTTGCTCGACCGTCAAGGCATCGTCCCGCGCGTCCATCAAAGCCCCCGCCCTGGCTGCCGGATGAGATGAATGAACCGTGAGTGATCTCGATTCACCATTCTGTCACGGTCGCGGTCGCCGGTTTCCTTCCTCCACCGGGCCGGGTCGATTCCCGGCCCCGAAGAAGGAGGGTCACAGCGATGCGCGTGCTGTATCTGCTCAATGTCTCCAACTCCAGTCAGCTGGCCGCTGATTCCGGCTTCACCTTCGCCGATCTGCTCGCCCCGGCCCTGACCGACGCCGGGGCGGAGGTGACCGTGGCCTCCCCCGTCCCGGTCGGCGACCCCCGCGTGCACTTCGCGCTCACCACCTCGCCGTCCACCAAGTACCGGGCCCGCTTCGAGCCCGGTATGGACGCCCTGGTCGCCCTGTTCCGCGAGCGGCGGCCGGAGGTGGTGGTGGCCAACCAGGTCGAGGCCGCTCCCGCGATCCGGGCCGCGCTTCTGGAAGCCGGGGTGGACGCGCTGGTCGCGGGCTACTGCCACTACCTGCCGTTCTCCTTCACCGACGCCGACGACGGCAACCTGGAGCTGGACCCGGCGATGGACGACGGCGGCCTCGGCCGGAGCGTGCTGCTGGCGTTCGCCGCCGGCCTCGCGGCCTGTGACCGCGTCCTGGTCCACTCCTCCACCGCCGCCTCCTGGACCACGGCGGCAGCCGCCCGCTCCGGCGTCGACCTCGGCGACAAGCTGCACATCGTCCCCGCCCCCAGGGACGTACGGCTGGTACGCGACCCGGCCGACATCACCCCGCCCGAGGGCCGGGCCACCGGCATCTACAACCACCGCCTGTACGCGCACTACGGCACCGCCCGCTTCACCGGGCTCGCCCGCCGGCTCGTCGCCGACGCCCCGGTGCGACTCACGGTGATGGACCTGTTCGGCACCCGCAGTCCCGAACGCGTCCGCCTCGACCCCAGCCCCGAGCGGCACCTGGAAGAGCTCGCGACCACCGACGGCGTCGCCATCGCCTCCGACCGGGGCGACCGCGTCCGCTACCGCGACCTGCTGGCCGGCGCCCACTTCGGCATCGCCCCCTTCCGGCCCGGCTGCCCCTGGTCCATGTCGGTGATCGACTGCCAGGCCATGGGCCTGCCCGTGATCGGCCCGCGCACCGGCTGGCTGGCCGAGCACATCGACACCGAGCTGCTGTTCGACACCGACGAGCAGGCCGTCCGGATCGCCACGCGCCTCGCCACGGACCCCGAGTTCTACCTCCTGCACGCCAAGCGCGCCCACGCCTCCACCACCGACCTCGCGCCCGCCACGGTGGCCGCCCGCTACCTGGAGGCGATCCGATGACCGGCTTCGACGCGGTCCAGCTGTCATACGACGAACCTCGGGCGGCGACCCTGCACACCCGGCTCGAACGCGCGCTGGACCGGAGGGTCAAACGGCTGCACGGGGTCCACGGGATGCGCCGGGCCTACCAGCTCACCGCCGAACTCGTGGACACCGAGATGTTCTTCCTCGCCGACGGCGACTTCGAGATCGACCTGCGGTTCGACGCCACCGTGGAGCCGCTCGCCGACGGGGTGGCGATGCGGGTGTGGCAGGCGGTCAATCCGGTCAACG
Source organism: Streptomyces laurentii (assembly GCF_040635425.1). Lineage (NCBI taxonomy): Bacteria > Bacillati > Actinomycetota > Actinomycetes > Kitasatosporales > Streptomycetaceae > Streptomyces > Streptomyces laurentii. Next base: position 191,368 of record NZ_JBEYHT010000002.1, read on the forward strand.
GCCTGACCTACGGCTATGGCGGCCTCAAGCTGATCCGCCGTACGACCCTGCGGGAGATGGGCGAGGCCGTCGACATCCTCGCCGCCCTGCCCGGCCGCGTGGAGTTCTGCCCGCGCCCGGCCGGGGTGACCCGGTTCAACCAGAGCCCGTACCTGGCGTGGAAAGCAGGCTTTCGCGAGTGCGCGATGCTCGCGCACGGCAGCGAGTACGGCATGAACGACCAGAGCGCACAGGCCCGGATCAACGCGTGGACGGCAAGCAGCGGCGGCAAGTTCGCCGCGCAGGCCGCAGCCGGCGCCCGCGACGGCATCGCCTTCGCACGCGAGGCAGCCCGCAGTCCGGAAGAGTTCGAGCTGCTCAACGACCCGGTCCGGCTGCGCGCCCACCACGCCCGCCTGTACCCGTTCGAGGCGGTCACCTCGTGACCGGCTCCCCGCTCGTCCTGATCGAGCCGTACGCGCACCAGGGCGGCGGACACCATCAGCGCACGCTGACCGCGCTCGCCGCCGCGCGACCGAAGAGCCTGGTCGTAGCCCCTGCCGGGATGGGCGAGGACCTGGGCCCGCTGGCGCGGTCCGGGGCCCGGCTCGCTGCCGGGCCGGCCGGGCCGGCGGCGAGCCTCCTGCTGGCCGCCGCGCGGGCGGCGGAGCGTGTCTCGGCCGCCGGTCAGCGTGCGTTCGCTTCCCGGAGCTGGCCGCGGGGAGTGCGCAGGTTCCCGCACCAGGTCACGCTCCTCGCCCGGTGTCTGACCGAGGCCGCGTGTCTTCGCACCGCGCGCCGTCTCGCCCCGCGTGCGGCGGCCGTGGTGATCCTCAGCGCGAGCGAGGCCCTGCACGGTGCCGCTGCCCTGCTCGGCGGGGTGCCACACCTGCGATTCGTCCACGAGGTGGTCACCACCGAGGACCGTCCGGTGCGGTGGCTGGGCCGACTCGCTCGCCGCGGCGAGAAGCGGGTGACCGTGCTGTGCCCGACCGCCGACGTCCGCGACCAGGTCGCAGCGCGCTTTCCCCGCCTGCGCGGTGAGGTGCGGCCGTTCGCGGTCGACGACGGACGACGACTGGCCGACGCCGAGCGCGACAGTGCCCGCGCCGCCTTCACCATCCCGACCGACGCGAGGGCGGTGTGCCTGGTCGGCGGCTGGTGGCCGTACAAGGACATCGCCACCGTGGACGCGGCCCTCGCCCGCCTCACCAGCCCGCTGCATGTTCTGGTGTGCGGCACCCCGCTGGACAACGCCGTCCTCGACCGCTGGCACCGGCTGCCCCACGTCCGCCTTCACACGGTGCCCGGCCCTGTGGCCGACGAGGTTCTGCGGCTCGTCTACGCCGCCGCCGACGCGGCCCTCGTCGCCCGCAAGCCCGGGGTGGGCAAGGAGTCGGGGCTGGTCATGGACGCCGTACGACTCGGGGTCCCGCTGATCGTCTCCGCACACGACCACGAGCTGTCCGCCCGGCTGACCGGTCAGCCGTGGGCCCGGCTCTTCCCGGCCGAAGCCCCGGACGCCCTCGCCGAATCGCTGGACAAGCTCACGGCCGAGGCACCCGCCCGACCGGGACCGACGGCGCCCGCAGTCCTGGACATGCACCCGGCGCCCGAGCAGGCCGCCTTCCTCACCGACACCTACACCCGCCTCTGCCGCCCCCTGGCCAAGGAGCGCTGCTGATGTTCGTCCCTCCCGCCCTGGTCGCGGTCATCGGCCCGGTCGAGCCGGCCCTGCTGGCCGCTTGGACCGCTCACTACCGCCGGATCGGCATCGAGCGGTTCCACCTCGCCTTCCACTTCCCCGACCACGTCCCGGACGCCTGGCGGCACCAGCTGATCGCGACCTGCCGCGACCTCGGCATCGCCCCCGGCCAGATCAGCACCGGCCCCTGGCACGAGCACACCAACACCCAGCTCCGCGACTCCGTGCGGAAGCAGGCCGGGACCGGCTGGCACCTGCTCGCCGACTCCGACGAGTTCCAGACCTACCCCGCTCCGCTCGCCGACGTGCTCGCTCAGGCCGAGGACACCGGGCGGAAGGTGGTCGGCGGGCTGATGCTCGACCGCGTCACGAACGACGGCCGCCTGGCCATGTGGCGCCCGGAAACCGGCCTCGACCGGGCCTTCCCACTCGGCGGACACCTCACCCGGCGCCTCCTCCAGGGTGACCCGCGCAAGATCGTCCTCGCCCACTCCTCGGTGACTGTCGCGTCCGGCAACCACCGGGCGCCGGGCCACAAGCCCGACCCGAACGCGCTCGCGTGCGTGCACCACTTCAAGTGGCGCGCCGGCGTCCTGGACGACCTGCGCCGACGGGTCGAGCGGTTCGCCTCCGGCGAGTGGGCCGAGCACACCCCGGCCGTCCGCAGCGAGTCATCCCGCCTGCTCCAGCACATCGACCGCCACCACGGCCGGATCGACGTCTCCGACCCCCGCCTGGCCTTCCGCCGCGTCACCCTTGACCGACTGCCGGACGGCTGGGCCGCCGAAGCCGCCCAGCTCGCCACCACCTGGCGGCCCCCGGCACCTCAGAACCAGCCGGGTTCCACGATCTCTTCGCCCTCGCCCTGAGGCACCTCGAAGCGGGCGAAGAAGTCGTCCAGGGCCTCCGGGGTCACGAGCAGCGCGTTCGCGTCTCCGCGCGCGTTGCGCTCCGCCAGCCTGCGCAGCAGCTCGTCGCGCTCCACCGGGAAGTACAGCAGCCGCCACCGGCCGCCGGCGGCCTGGACCAGTTCCTTCATCTTCCCGCGGTCCTTGCGCGGCCACAGCCCGTGGTCCCAGACCACGTCCCGGCCCTCCGCGACCAGCTCGGCAAGCCGCTGGTGCAGCTCGGCGATGACCGGAGTCTCCTTCTCGAAGTACGTGTTCTCCGGGTAGTCGACGCCGTACCGGCCGTGCCGCTCGTAGACGACCTCGTCCACCGAAAGGCGCACCGCCCCCTGGGGCTCCAGCACCCGCTGGGCGTAGGTCGTCTTCCCCGAGCCGGTGAGCCCGACCAGCAGGTACACCACCGCAGCGTCGCTCACAGCCACGACCAACTCCCTTCAGCACCACCAGCGTTCTCTCGCCAGTCTGTCACCACCGGCCGGCCCAGGACCGTGTTCCCGGGCCGCCGTACGAAGGAGTCGCCCATGTCCGCCTCCGCCCTCGCCCGCGCACTACGGGCCTACGTCCGCCACGCCCCCGGCACCCTCGGCAAGGCCCGGCTCGTCGGCCACTTCCTCGACGAGCACCTGCGCACCCACCCCCTCCACACCACCTCCCGGCTGCGTACCGGCGACACGGTCACCGTCACCACCAGCGACGTCATCCAGCGCTACCAGTACCTGTTCGGCGAGTGGGAGCCGAACCTGAGCACCTTCCTCCGCGACCGGCTCCGCCCCGGGGACACGTTCATCGACGTCGGAGCCCACCGCGGCGCGTTCACCCTCCTGGCCTCCCGCGCCGTCGGCCCCCACGGCCGCGTCGTCGCCATCGAGCCCCACCCCCGCTTCCACGACGACCTGACCACCTCCGCCACCACCAACCGCCGCACCAACATCCGGGCCATCCGCTCCGCCGCCTCCGACACCCACGGCACCCTGACCCTCTACCTGGAGGACCCGGCCAACCTCGGGCACACCACCGCCATCCGTCCCCGCCACGTCCACGAGACCGTGGAGGTGCCCACCGCGCCCCTGGCCGACCTGATCAGCCGGGCCGAACTCGCCGCCGCCCGGGTCATCAAGATCGACGTCGAAGGCGCCGAAGCAGCCGCGATCCGCGGACTCCTGCCCGCGCTCCCGCACCTGCGCGACGACGCGGAAATCGTCGTGGAAGTCACCCCGAGGCTCCTGGCCAAGCAGGGTGAGAGCGCCGCCGGCATCCTCGACACCCTGCGCGCACACGGCTTCCACGCGTACACGCTCGCCAACGACTACGCCCCGGCCACCTACCCCCGGGCCATGCGCCGGCCGCAGCCGCCCGTTCGGTGCACCGAGACCCCGAGGGACATGACGGACCTGGTCTTCTCCCGCGCCGACGCCGACCGCCTCACGGCCGGGCGCTGAACACCGTCCCCGCATTCCGGGCGGCAGGTCCGGTCGAACCCCGAGCCTGCCGCCCGGACCACCGACCGGCACCACCTTCCGGCACGTCCCCACGGATTGGGCACCGCGATGAACAACAGCGTGATGAACAGCCGCAACGCCGTCTGCGTGATCGTCCACGACAAGGACAGCGACACGATCGCCGCCGTGCACTACGCCGCCCCCAACTGGTCCCCGCAGCCGGCCTGGACCCTCCCCGGCGGCAAGGCCGAACCCGTCGAAGCCCTCGACGAGGCCGCCGCCCGCGAACTCAAGGAGGAGACCGGCCTGCTCGTCGACCCGGCCGACCTCGCCCTCGTCCACGTCGTCCACGTCGAACAGGGCTGGGACCAGGCCGGCCAGCTCATCGTCTTCGTCTTCGCCACCGACACCTGGACCGGCGAACTGACCAACACCGAGCCGGACAAGCACCTGGCGGCCCGCTGGGTCGCCGCGAACCACCTGCCCGAGCCGGCGTTCCCGACCACCGTGCAGGCCCTGGCGGCGTACCGGGGCGGAGGGCTCTCATTCTCCCGCTACGGCGGGCCGGTCACCGCGGGGTGACGAGCGAGCACCACGGCGACGGCGGAAACGGCAGCCGCCGGCGGGGATCAGTACCCCACCGGCGGCAAAACCTCATGAACACGCAAATACTCGGCGGCTCCGTCACGCCGACCCGACATCGACATCGGCGGCACACAACGGATCCCTGACGCCTCATCAGAACGAGCGTCAAATGAGCGTCACGAGCGTCATTTCAGCGTCAAGACATCGCCCATAACGCCCGCGCCGCCCATCAAGCCCACCCATAAAACCGCAGGTCAGGCGTCCTTCTTCACCGGCTCCAGGATCGCCACACACTCCACGTGGTGCGTCATCGGGAAGAGGTCGAAGGCGCGGAGCGTGCGGACGCGGTAGCCGTTCGTGCGGAAGTAGCCGAGGTCGCGGGCCAGGGCCGCCGGGTCGCAGGCCACGTAGGCGATGCGGCGGGCGCCGAGGCCGGCGAGGTGCTGGACCGTCTGCTTGCCGGCGCCGGCGCGCGGGGGGTCGAGGACGATCAGGTCGACGTCCGTGATGCCGGTGCGCGGCAGGACCGACTCGACCTTGCCCTGCTCGATGCGGACGCGCGGGTAGTCGGCCAGGTTGTGGCGGGCGTCCTCCACCGCGCGCTTGCCCGACTCGATGCCGAGGACCGCGCCCGCGTCGCCCAGGCGGTCGGCGAGGGCGCCCGCGAAGAGGCCGACGCCGCAGTAGAGGTCGAGGGCCATCTCGCCCTTGCGCGGCAGGAGGCCCTGCATGACGGCGCGGACGAGGGTGTCGGCGGCCTTCGGGTGGACCTGCCAGAAGCCGCCGCTGCCGACGCGGTAGGTGCGGTCGTCGGAGCGCTCGCGCACGAAGGGGCGGCCGTGGACGCGGTGGACGCCGCCGTCCTTCTCGTCGACGCGCATGACCGAGACGGGCTTGTCGAGCTCGACGATCGGCAGCCGGGCGCCGGGGCGCGGGGTCAGGATGACCTGGCGGTCCTGCGAGCCCGTCGCGGCGATGGCCTCGATCGACGCCATGCCCTCCCAGCCGCGGCTCTCGATGCCGAGTTCCGTGACGCCCGGGGCGGCGATCATGCAGTGGTCGATCACCTCGACGTCGTGCGAGCGGTGCTTGCGCAGGCCCGCGTGGCCCTCGGCGTCGACCGCGTACTGGACGCGGGTGCGCCACTGCGGGACCTCGCCGGCCGGCAGCTTGTCGCCTTCGGCCGGGACGACGGTGCCGTCCCAGCCGGCCTCCTCCGGGGAGAGGCCCGCGAGCCGCTGCAGCTGCTCGGCGATGACCTCGCCCTTGAGCCGGCGCTGGGCGCCCGGCTTGGCGTGCTGCCAGTCGCAGCCGCCGCACTTGCCGGGGCCGGCGAAGGGGCACGGCGCCGCGATGCGGTCCTTCGACGCGTCGAGGATCTCGACGGCGTCGGCGCGCAGGAAGCGGGAGGTCTCCTCGCCCTCGGTCACGCGGGCACGGACGCGCTCGCCCGGCAGCGCGTGGCGGACGAAGAGGACCCGGCCCTCCTCGGTGCGGGCGATGCAGTGACCGCCGTGGGCCACGGGGCCGACCTCGACCTCGTACTCCTCCCCGACCAACGACGCAACAGGGGTGTTCTGCATGACCAGGGGCTCCAGAAGGAAGGGGAGGAAGAGAAGTGGGCCGCCGTTTGCACGGCAGCCCACCAGTCTAGTTGTTCTTCCCTGCCGTTTCCCGCCGGCCCTTCTCCACCGGGCCGCGGCGCACCGAGCCCGGCGCGTTCCATTCCTGGCGCCTGCGGGCCCGCTTCCGCGCGGCCTCGGAGGACTGGAGCTGGTACGGCACGGAGGTCACCATCACGCCCGGCGTGAACAGCAGCCGCCCCTTGAGGCGCAGCGCGCTCTGGTTGTGCAGCAGGTGCTCGTACCAGTGGCCGACCACGTACTCCGGGATGTAGACGGCGACGGCGTCGCGCGGGCTCTGCTGGCGCAGGTTCTTGACGTACTCGACGACCGGCCGGGTGATCTCGCGGTACGGCGAGTCGAGGATCTTGAGCGGGACGTTGATGCCGCGCCGCTCCCACTCGGCCTTCAGTTCCTTGGTGTCGGCCGGGTCGACGTTGACGGTGAGCGCCTCCAGCTCGCTCGCGTGCATGAGCTTGGCGTACGCGAGGGCCCGCAGGGTGGGCTTGTGGAGCTTGGAGACGAGGACGATGGAACGGACCCGGGAGGGGCGTACGTACTCGTCGGGGCGTTCCTCGGCCGCCGCGATCTCCTGGCCCACCGAGTCGTAGTGGCGGCGGATCGCGGTCATCGTCACGTAGAAGATGACCATGCCGAGCAGCGCGACCCAGGCACCGTGGGTGAACTTGGTGGCGAGGACGACGACCAGGACGAGGCCGGTGAAGAAGGCGCCGAACGCGTTGATCGCGCGGGAGCGCTTCATGTGGCGGCGCTTGGCCGGGTCGCGTTCGGCGGCCAGGTGGCGGTTCCAGTGCCGGACCATGCCGATCTGGCTCAGCGTGAAGGAGACGAAGACGCCGACGATGTAGAGCTGGATCAGGCGGGTGGAGTCCGCGCCGTAGATCCAGACGAGGAGCGCGGCGGCGCCGGCGAGCAGCACGATGCCGTTGGAGAAGGCGAGGCGGTCGCCGCGGGTGTGCAGCTGGCGCGGCAGGTAGCGGTCCTGGGCGAGGATCGAGCCGAGGAGCGGGAAGCCGTTGTACGCCGTGTTGGCGGCCAGGAAGAGGACCAGCGCGGTGGCGGCGGCGAGCAGGATGAAGAAGAACGTTCCGTCACCGAAGACGGCGGCGGCGACCTGCGAGATGACCGGGTCCTGGACGTAGCCCTCGCCGACCGGGACACCGTTCTTCAACAGGTCGTGGGCCGGGTTCTCGGCCATCCGGACCTTGGTGGCCATGGCCAGGAAGATGATGCCGCAGAACATGGTGACGGCGAGGCCGCCCATGAGCGCGAGCGTGCTGGCGGCGTTCTTCGACTTCGGCTTGCGGAAGGCCGGCACACCGTTGGAGATGGCCTCGACGCCGGTGAGCGCCGCACAGCCGGAGGAGAAGGCCCGCAGCAGCAGGAAGACCATCGCGAATCCGGCGAGTCCGCCCTGTTCGGGCTTGATCTCGAAGTCGGCGGTGGGCGCGCGCATGGTGTCGCCGAGGACGACGCCGCGGAAGGCGCCCCAGAGGATCATCACGAAGACGCCGAAGACGAAGACGTACGTCGGGATGGCGAAGAGGCTGCCGGACTCCTTGACGCCCCGGAGGTTCATCAGGGTCAGCAGCACGATGACCACGACCGCCGAGATCGTCTTGTGTTCGACGATGAACGGCACGGCGGAACCGAGGTTCTCGATGCCGGAGGAGATCGACACGGCGACGGTCAGGACGTAGTCGACGAGCAGGGCGCTCGCCACGGTCAGTCCGGCCTTCGGGCCGAGGTTGGTGGTGGCGACCTCGTAGTCGCCGCCGCCGCTCGGGTACGCGTGCACGTTCTGCCGGTACGAGGCGACGACCGTGAACATCAGGACCACGACCGCCAACGCGATCCACGGGCTGAAGTGGTAGGCCGACAGACCCGCGACGGACAGGACGAGGAGCACCTCGCCGGGCGCGTACGCCACCGAGGAAAGCGGGTCGGAGGCGAAGACGGGTAGGGCGATCCGCTTGGGGAGCAGGGTCTCCCCGAGCTTGTCGCTGCGCAGGGCCCGCCCGATCAGGATCCGTTTGGGCACGTCGGTCAGTTTGGACACAACAGAGGATCGTAAGCGTTCGAAATGAGCCCCGGCGACCATTGCCGCCGATCCGCACGGAATCTCCCATGGCCACCCCGTGGATGAGGTCCCCTCCGACCCGCACGCTTAAGCTCGGACCGGACAGCACGCGTGCGCGTGGTCCGCCACAGCCCGGGCGATTCGGGACGAGAAAGTTGTGAACAGGGTGTTTTCGCAGGTCAGCAGGACGATCAGGAGTGCGGGGTAAGGGGACGTGCACATCGTCATCATGGGCTGCGGGCGAGTGGGAGCCGCTCTCGCGCAGACCCTGGAGCAGCAGGGGCACACGGTCGCGGTCGTCGACCAGGACCCGACGGCTTTCCGCCGTCTGGGCTCGGGATTCGGCGGGCGCCGGGTCACCGGTGTGGGCTTCGACCAGGACACGCTCCGCGAGGCGGGCATCGAGGAGGCCGGCGCCTTCGCCGCCGTGAGCAGCGGCGACAACTCCAACATCATTGCGGCGCGGGTCGCCCGTGAGATGTTCGGCATCGAGAACGTGGCCGCCCGGATCTACGACCCGCGGCGCGCCGAGGTCTACCAGCGGCTGGGCATCCCCACCGTGGCGACCGTGCGCTGGACGGCCGACCAGATGCTGCGCCGGCTGCTGCCGTCGGGCGCCGAGCCGCTGTGGCGCGACCCGAGCGGCGGTGTGCAGCTCGCCGAGGTGCACACCTCGCCGTCGTGGATCGGTCACAAGATCAGCCGGCTCCAGGAGGAGACCGGGGTGCGCGTGGCATTTCTCACCCGGGTGGGCGAGGCGATTCTGCCGACCTCGCAGACGGTGCTGCAGGAGGGCGACCTCGTGCACGTGATGATGCGGACGGACGAGATCGACACGGTCGAGGCGGCCTTCGCCGAGGGTCCCGAGGAGGGTGGTCACTGATGCGTGTCGCCATTGCCGGCGCCGGCGCGGTGGGCCGTTCCATCGCGGGCGAGCTCCTGGAGAACGGGCACGAGGTCCTGCTCATCGACAAGGCGCCGACCGCCATCTCGGTGGAGCGGGTGCCGCAGGCGGAGTGGCTGCTGGCCGACGCCTGCGAGATCACCTCGCTGGACGAGGCCGCGCTGCAGCGCTGCAACGTCGTGATCGCGGCCACCGGTGACGACAAGGTGAACCTGGTCGTCTCGCTGCTCGCCAAGACCGAGTACGGGGTGCCCCGGGTGGTCGCCCGGGTGAACAACCCGAAGAACGAGTGGCTGTTCAACGAGGCGTGGGGCGTGGACGTCGCCGTCTCGACGCCGCGCCTGATGTCGGCCCTGGTGGAGGAGGCGGTGAGCGTCGGCGACCTGGTCCGGCTGCTGCGCTTCAGCCACGGCGACGCCAACCTGGTGGAGCTGACGCTGCCGCCCGAGTCGGCGGTCACCGGGACCCAGGTGGGCGATGTGGCCTGGCCGCAGGACACCTCCCTGGTCACCATCATCCGCGGCTCGCGGGTCCTCACCCCGAGCCCGGAGGAGACCCTGGAGGCGGGCGACGAGCTGCTGTTCGTGGCCGCGCAGGCGCGCGAGGAGCAGCTGGAGGATCTGCTGTCGGTCCGCCGGACGGACGAGAGCGCGTAGCGGCGGCCGGACGGGCACGCGTACGGAAACGGAAGGGGCCGGGAACCTGTGACAGGTTCCCGGCCCCTTCTCCGTACGGCACCGCGTCCGTACGCCTACGTCTTACGCCTCGGTACGGCCCCGAGCCTCGGCACCGGCCTCGGCCTCGGCCCGCTTCCGGGCGGCCTCCGCCTCCTCCTGGGCCTTCTCCTCGGCCTCCATCTCGGCGAACACGTCGATCGGCGGCGGCGCCTTCGCGAGGAACAGCCAGGTCAGATAGACCGCGAGCAGGAACGGCGGGATCTTCAGGGCGACCAGCACCCAGCCGAGCTGGGCGGTGTCGGCCCACCAGTACAGCGGGAAGAGGATCGCGCACTTCGCGAGCAGGATCAGACCCCAGGCCCAGCTGGCCTTCGCGTACGCCTTCTTGCGCCCCGGGTTGCGGGTGCGCCAGGAGAGGTTCTCCTTGAAGACCGGGCCGAGGATCAGGCCGATCAGCGGCACGCCGGCGATGGTCGTGACGATGTACGCGAGCGCGAGGCCGAGCGTGTAGAGCATGCCCGGCAGGTAGAAGTCCTTGGCGTTGCCGGTCATCATCGCGAAGACGACACCGAACGCGACGCCGAAGACGCCGCTGAAGGCGTGCTTGACGGTGTCGCGGCGGATCAGCCGGACGAGCACCAGGACCAGCGAGACCGCGAGGGCGGCGATGGCCGAGGAGTGCAGGTTCTTGTTGATCGTGTAGATCGTGACGAAGAGCAGGCCCGGCAGGACCGTCTCCACCATCCCGCGCACGCCGCCGAACGCCTCGAACAGGGCGGCCTCGGTCACCGCCTTGTCGGTCACCGCCTGGTCGGTCGTGCCCTGTCCGCCCGGGCCGCCGTCCTTGGTCCGGGCGTGCCTGCCCGGTCCCGCGGGGGACGGCTGGTCGGCGGTCGGCTTGTCGACTGACGTCACCGGCTACTCCTGTCCGAGCGGTCGCAGCTCGTATCGGGGGTTGAAGAGGACGCGCCGGCCGTGGCTCATGGAGATCCGGCCGGAGGCGATCAGCTTGCGGCCCGGTTCGATGCCCACGATGGACCGGCGGCCCAGCCAGACGACGTCCAGCGGTGCCGTGCCGTCGAACAGCTCGGCCTCCAGCGCGGGCACCCCCGCCCGAGGCCGCAGGGTGACCGTGCGCAACGTACCAGTCACCTTGACGATCGCGCGGTCGGAACAGTCGGAGATGCGTGTGCACCCCGACGCCGCCGCGTCCTCCTGGAGTTCCTCGGACTCCAGTTCCTCCTGCGAGGTGGAAAGGCGGTCGAGCATACGACGGAAGCGCCCGGTGGGCTTCTCGGTACGCGGTGCAGCACTCATACAGAAAGCGTACCGGCCCCCGCCGGGGCGGGGGCCGGGGCCGGGCTCAGTGTTCGAAGCGGTACCCCATGCCCGGTTCGGTGACGAAGTGCCGCGGGTGCGAGGGGTCGCGCTCCAGCTTCCGCCGCAGCTGCGCCATGTACACGCGCAGGTAGTTGGTCTCGGTGCCGTACGAGGGGCCCCAGACCTCCTGGAGCAGCTGCTTCTGGCTGACCAGCCGGCCGCTGTTGCGGACCAGGACTTCGAGCAGGTGCCACTCGGTGGGGGTGAGCCGGACGTCCTTGCCGTCGCGCTGGACCTTCTTGGCGGCCAGGTCGACGGTGAAACCGCCGGTCTCGACGACCACGGCGCCGTCCTCGGGGCCGCCGACCGGCTCGGCCCGGCGGACCGCGGCGCGCAGCCGGGCCAGCAGCTCGTCCATGCCGAACGGCTTGGTGACGTAGTCGTCGGCGCCCGCGTCCAGGGCCTCGACCTTCTCGTCGGAGGTCTGCCGGGCGGACAGCACGAGGATCGGCACGCGGGTCCAGCCGCGCAGCCCCTTGATGACGTCGACGCCGTCCATGTCGGGCAGGCCGAGGTCGAGGACGACGACATCGGGGTGGCGCTCGGCGGCGAGCCGGAGGGCGGTGGCGCCGTCGGGCGCCGCGTCGACCTCGTACTTCCGTGCCTTGAGGTTGATCACCAGGGCGCGGACGATCTGAGGCTCGTCGTCGACCACGAGGACCCGGGTCATGGAGGGCCTTCCTGTTCGGGGTTCAGGGGGCGGAGGGGCGGGAGCGGGGGGCGGGAGCGGGGGGGGCGGGAGCGGGGGGCGGGAGCGGGGGGGGCGGGAGCGGGGGGCGGGAGCGGGGGGCGGAGATCCAGGACTACGGGGACGGTGTCACGGAGTCACGCGTCGTACGGACGCGGGGCCCGGGTCACGTGAGGGTGCGCGCGGACGTCGGGCGCTCGGCCGCCGCTCCGGGCGGGGGCGGCGCGGGGCTCTGCGGCGCGGTCCGCAGGGTGAGGACCATGGTGAGGCCGCCGCCCGGGGTGTCCTCGGCGTTCAGGGTGCCGCCCATGGCCTCGACGAAGCCGCGGGCGACCGGGAGCCCGAGGCCGACGCCGGAGCCGCGCGGGGCGTCGCCGAAGCGCTGGAAGGGCTCGAAGATGCCGTCCTTGCCCTCGTCGGGGACGCCGGGGCCGCGGTCGGTCACCCGCAGTTCGAGGCGTTCGCCGAGCACGCTGGCGGCGACGAGGACGGGGACGCCCTCGGGGCTGTACTTGACGGCGTTCTCGACGATGTTGGCGACGGACCGCTCCAGGAGGCCGCGGTCGACGGCGACCATGGGCAGGGTCTCGGGGATGTCGAGTTCGACGCTGCCGTCGGGGACGCCGCCGAGGGCCATCGGCACGACCTCGTCGAGGTCGGTGGGGCGGATCAGCGGGGTGACGGTGCCGGTCTGGAGCCGGGACATGTCGAGCAGGTTGCCCACAAGGTGGTCGAGCCGGTCCGCGCCCTCCTCGATGCCTTCGAGGAGGACGGCCTTGTCCTCCTCGGACCACTCGACGTCGTCGGAGCGCAGCGAGGTGACCGAGGCCTTGATGCCGGCGAGCGGGGTGCGCAGGTCGTGGCTGACGGCGGCGAGCAGCGAGGTGCGGATCTTGTTGCCCTCGGCGAGCTTGCGGGCCTCCTCGGCCTCGTCGACGAGCCGCTGGCGGTCGAGGAAGACGGCGGCCTGGGCGGCGAAGGCGCCGAGGACGCGGCGGTCCTCGGCGGGCAGCACCCGGCCGCTCAGGGCGAGCGCGAGATGGTCGCCGACGGGCATGTCCACGTCGGCGTCCTCGGGACGTTCGACCGGGTGGGCGCCGACACTGGCGGCGCAGGTCCACGGTTCGAGGTCGCCGGAGCGTTCCAGGAGGGCGACGGACTCCATGGAGAAGGTCTCCCGGACCCGTTCGAGCAGCGCCTCCAGACCGGTCTCGCCCTCGGGCTGGGCCGCGGGGATCCCGAGGCGCAGCACGCTGCCCGCCAGATAGGACAGGACCTCGGCCTCGGCGCGCAGCCGGGCGGCCTGGTGCGTGCGGCGGGCGGCCAGGTCGACGACGGAGGCCACCGACATGCCGACGCCGAAGAAGACGGCGATGGCGACGATGTTCTTGGGGTCGGCGACGGTCAGCCGGTGCAGCGGCGGGGTGAAGAACCAGTTGAGCAGGACCGAGCCGAAGGCCGCCGCCGCGAGGGCCGGCAGGAAGCCGCCGAGGAGGGCGGAGGCGACGGTCAGGGCGAGGAAGAGCAGCATGTCGTTGGCGAGACCGAGGTCCGCGTCGACATGGGTGAGCAGCAGGCTGAGCAGGATGGGGCCGGCGACGCCGACCACCCAGCCCCACAGGATCCGGGCGCGGCCGAGCCGGGCGCCGCGGGCGACGGGCAGGCCGCGGCCCTTGGCGGCCTCCTCGTGGGTGACGATGTGGACGTCGAGGTCGGGGCCGGAGTCGCGGGCGACGGTCTGGCCGACGCCGGGGCCGAAGATGTACTGCCAGGAGCGGCGGCGGCTGGAGCCGAGGACGATCTGGGTGGCGTTGACGCCGCGGGCGAACTCCAGGAGCGCGGACGGCACATCGTCGCCTATGACGTGGTGGAACGTTCCGCCGAGGTCTTCGACGAGGGTCCGCTGGTCGGCCAGCTCCTTGGGGGACGCGGAGGTCAGGCCGTCGCTGCGGGAGATGTAGACGGCGAGCACCTCGCCGCCCGCGCCCTTCTCGGCGAGGCGGGTGGCGCGGCGTATGAGCGTGCGGCCCTCGGGGCCGCCGGTGAGGCCGACGACGATCCGCTCACGGGCCTGCCAGGTGGAGCGGATGTTGTGCTCGCCGCGGTACTGGCGCAGGTACTCGTCGACCCGGTCGGCCGTCCAGAGCAGCGCCAGCTCGCGCAGGGCGGTCAGGTTGCCCGGGCGGAAGTAGTTGGACAGGGCCGCGTCGACCTTGTCGGGCTTGTAGATGTTGCCGTGCGCCATGCGCCGCCGCAGGGCCTGCGGCGACATGTCGACCAGCTCGATCTGGTCGGCGCGGCGGACGATCTCGTCCGGGACGGTCTCCTGCTGCCGTACGCCCGTGATCGACTCGACGACGTCGCCCAGCGACTCCAGGTGCTGGATGTTGACCGTCGCTATGACGTCGATGCCGGCCGCGAGCAGCTCCTCCACGTCCTGCCAGCGCTTGGGGTTGCGCGAGCCGGGCACGTTGGTGTGTGCCAGCTCGTCGACCAGCGCGACGGCCGGATGGCGGGCCAGGACGGCGTCGATGTCCATCTCGGGGAAGCTGGTCCCCCGGTACGCGATCTCCCGGCGCGGCACCGTCTCCAGACCGTGCAGCATGACCTCGGTACGGGGCCGGTCGTGGTGCTCGACGAACGCGACCACGCAGTCCGTGCCGCGCTCCACGCGCCGGTGCCCCTCGGAGAGCATCGCGTACGTCTTGCCGACGCCGGGTGCCGCCCCCAGGTAGATCCGTAGCTTGCCGCGTCCCATGGCTTGACCTTACGTCCAGCCAAACGGACATTCCGCACGGGTGTGCCCGGCCGGGGCCGTCTTGACGTGATCCTGACGCACGGCCACGCCGGGCTCCGGCCGGGGGAAGGTACGCGGGCGGTCAGTGCTCGATGATCTCTCCGTCGCTCAGTTCGAGGACGCGGTCGGCGAGGCCGAGGAGCTGGGCGTCGTGGGTGGCGACCAGGGCCGTGCAGCCCTCGCTGCGGACCACGGCCCGCAGCAGTTCCATGACGGCGAGACCGGTCTCGGCGTCGAGCTGGCCGGTCGGCTCGTCGGCGATCAGCAGCGCGGGCCGGTTGGCGAGGGCGCGGGCGATGGCGACGCGCTGCTGCTGGCCGCCGGACAGTTCCCCGGGGCGCTGGGACGTGTGGTCGGCGAGCCCCACCAGGGCGAGCAGCAGGGCGACCCGCTCCTCCCGCTCCTTGGGGTCGGCGCGGCTCAGCCGCAGCGGCACGCCGACGTTCTCGGCGGCGGACAGGATCGGTATCAGGCCGAAGGACTGGAAGATGAATCCGATCCGGTCGCGGCGCAGCTCCAGGAGCCCTTCCTCGCCGAGTCCGGCGAGGTCGACGCCGTCGATGACGATGCGGCCCTGGTCGGCGCTGTCGAGCCCGCCGACGAGGTTGAGCAGGGTGGTCTTGCCGGAGCCCGAGCGCCCCTTGAGGGCTACCAGCTCGCCGCGCGGGATGTCGAAGGAGACTCCGCGCAGGGCGTGTACGGCGGCCTCGCCCGTCCCGTACGAGCGGTGCAGGTTCTCCACCCGGACCATCGGCGCCTCCGCCGGGTCCTCCATGACGGCCGCGCCCGTGCGCGCGTTGCTCTCGGTCACCGTGATACCCCCTGGTTCGAACGTGTGCGCCGCCAGTATGGGCCGAGGTCGGCGGCCGGTGCCAGGGCTGTGGAAAACCCGATGGGCCGCTCCCGTCCCACCCGTACGGACGTACGGGCAGGCGGAGGCGGCCCATCAAGCCTTGTCCGACGGTCGACCGGGCGGATCCGCCCAGGTCAGCGCGGTCAGCGGATCTCGGAGATCTCCGGTCCGCGCTGGAGCTGGCCCATGCCGCCGGAGAACCGGGAGCCGGCCTGCTCCTCCTGCTGCACGCCGTCCGGCACCATCTGCGCGTCGTTCGGCAGCTTGAGGACGATCGGGTCGCGCGGGGCCATCGGGCCGTCGCCGCGGACGACCACGGTGTCGCGGACGATCTGCTCCAGCAGACCCGCGGCCTCGGGCTGCACCGCGCCCTGGCCGGAGATCACTCCGCGCAGGAACCAGCGGGGGCCGTCGACGCCGACGAAGCGCACCCGCTGCACGCCCCGGTTGCCGTCGGGCAGCTGCACGGGCACCTGGGCCCGCAGCTCCCAGCCCAACGGGCCCTCGAGCTCCTCGATGGCGCCACCCTGCTGGGTGATGCCCTCGGCGATCTCGTCGCGGACCTCGCCCCAGATGCCTTCCTTCTTGGGCGCGGCGAACGCCTGGAGCTGTACGGCGCTGTCGCGCAGCACGACGGTGGCCGCGACGATCGCGTCGCCCGCCACCTCCACACGCAGCTCCATGCCCTCCACGCCCGGCACGAAGATGCCGCCGAGGTCGACGCGGCCTTCCTCCGGCTTGCCGACCTCGGAGATGTCCCAGGGACCGTCGGGCCGCGGGGCCGGCGGAAGGTTCACCCGGCGGGTCCCCTTACCGGCTTCGCCCGCGTCGTCCGAGTCGACCGAGTCGACGGAATCGACGACCTGCTCGGCCTCGCCCGCCGCGTCCTCGGCGGCACCGCTCTTCTTGCGACGTCCGAACACGTCACTGTCCTTCCCGGTCGGATACGACCGAAGCGTATCGATTCCCACCCGTGGTGCCGTCCACGGCGGCATGACCGCCGGTGGACCCGAAGCCCCCCTCGGCCCGCGCGGAGCCGGGAAGTTCCGCCACCTCGTGGAAGCGCACCTTCTCGACCTGCTGGACGACGAGCTGGGCAATCCGGTCGAACCGTTCGAACCGCACGGTCTCGCGCGGATCGAGATTGACCACGATCACCTTGATCTCTCCACGGTACCCGGCATCGACCGTCCCTGGGGCATTCACGAGGGCCAGACCGCAGCGAGCGGCCAGGCCGGAGCGCGGATGCACGAAGGCGGCGTAGCCGTCGGGCAGGGCGAGGGAGATCCCGGTGGGCAGGACGGCCCGTTCCCCGGGGGCGAGCTCGGCGGCCTCGGTGGTCACGAGGTCGGCGCCGGCGTCGCCCGGATGCCCGTAGGACGGGATCGGCACCTCCGGGTCGAGGCGGCGGAGGAGTACGTCGACGGGAGGGCGCATCAGGGGTTCACCTCGAAGGCGCGAGCGCGCCGGACCTGGTCGGGGTCGGACATGGCCGCCCGGATCTCCTCCGGGCGTCCGTTGTCGATGAAGTGGTCGACCTTGACCTCGACGAAGAGGCCGTCCGCGCGGACGGCGACGGGGCCGTCGGGCCCGCCGATCCGGCCGACGGCGGTCGAGTAGATCTTGCGGCCGTGTACGGCGGTGACCTCGGCCGCGAGGTGGAGCACCGTGCCGACCGGGACGGGCCGCGCGAAGTCGGTCTCCAGGCGTCCGGTCACGGCGATGACCCGCAGCAGCCAGTTCAGGGAGCCGAGGGTCTCGTCGAGCGCGGTGGCGAGCACGCCGCCGTGCGCGAGGCCGGGGGCGCCCTGGTGGTCCGGGGTCACGGTGAACTCCGCGGTGACGTTCACGCCCTCGCCCGCGCGCGCCTCCAGATGCAGCCCGTGGGGCTGCCCGCCGCCGCACCCGAAGCAGTGCTCGTAGTGCGAACCGATGATCTCGCCGGGGGCGGGTGCGTCGGGGTGGCGTACCGGCGGTATGGCCTCGGCCGGCGGCGTCAGGGCGGGGGAAGTTCCAGTCACAGGCGCAGACCTTACCCGCGAGGTGGGGCGCGGGTCGCGCCGTGCCAAGCTTGGACGTATGCAGCAGCCTTCCGCATCGTCCTCCGGACAGCCCTCCGCTCAGCCCGCGGCACAGCCTGCGGCACCGGCCTACGACGAGCGGCTCACCGCTCCCGGTTCGTGGTGGGTGATCGTGTTCCTGTTCGGCCTGTCCGGCGGTCTGATCATGCTCCCGCTCGGCACGGTCCCGATGCTCGGCGGTCTGATCGTCGCGGCGGCGCTCGCGGCGTCGATGGTCTCCTCGTACGGCTCGGCCCGGATCCGCGTCGTGGCGGGTTCGCTGGTGGCCGGGGACGCCCGGATCCCGGTCGCGGCGCTCGGTACGCCCGAGGTGCTGGACGCCGAGGAGGCGCGGGCCTGGCGCACCCACCGGGCCGACCTGCGGGCCTTCATGGTGATGCGCGGCTACGTGCCGCGGGCGGTGCGGGTCGAGGTGACGGACCCGTCGGACCCCACGCCGTACGTCTACCTGTCCAGCCGCGACCCGGAGGCGCTGGCGGCGGCCCTGGAGGCGGCCCGCGGCGACGCCGCGTAGCCCGGAGCACCACAAGGAGCCGTCACGGGGGCCGTACGCCCGCGTGGCGGCTCGACGGTCTCAGGGGCTCGGGGACGGGGCTCGGGGACTCAGAAGTCCTCGATGTCGAAGTCGATCGCCTCGGGAAGCTCCGGGCGCTTCGACTGTTCCAGGGGCGGCAGCGCCGCGAGGCGGTCCCAGGGCACCTGCCGTTCGCGCAGGTCCTTGCGGATGCGGGCGGCGAGCTTCCTGGTGTCGCGCCGGTTCATGACGGCGCCGACGGCCGCGCCCACCAGGAACGGGGTGAGGTTCGGGACGTTGCGCACCGTCCGCCGCATGATCTGCTGGCGCAGTTCGCGCTTGAGCTGGCCGCCGAAGGCCGCGTTGACGGTGGTCAGACTGGTGGCCAGATTGCCGGGGTCGAGTCCGCGCTCCTCCGACCAGGAGGTCAGGTACGCGGTCGAGCGCTGGGTGAGCGTGCCGGGCGGCCGTACGCCGTAGAGCTCGTGCAGCTCGGCGATGAGCTTCAGCTCGATGGCGGCGACGCCGGTGATCTCGGTGGCGAGCTCGGCGGGCAGCGCGGGCGGTACGGGCAGCATGGCGGCGGCTCCGACGCCGGCGCCCACGGTGGCGCTGGCCCTGGCCGCGCCGTTGACGAGCTTGTCGGCGATCTGCTCGGGCCCGAGGCCGGGGAACTGCCGGCGCAGGGTCTGCAGGTCCCGTACGGGAACGCGCGGGGCTATGTCGATGACGCGGTCCGCGAGATAGCCGAGGCCCGCCTTGGCGCCCTGGCCGCCACGCTGGACGCCGCGCCGTACGGCCTCGATGCGGGCGCTGTCGATCCTGAGGCGGTCGAGCCGGACGCGCGCGGGGTTGGCCACCCGCTTGCGTGCGTCGCTGGTGACCCGCTGGAGGACGCCTCGCTTGCGGGCGTCGCCGGAGCGGTCGCCCTCGTCACGCTCCGCGCCGTCACGATCCGCGCTGTCACTGGGGGGGCCGTCGCGGTCGGGGCCTGGAACGTCACGCTCGGGGGCCTCGCCCCGCGGACCGGTGTCCTGGGGGTCGGCGCCCTGGGGGGCGTCTCCGTCGGGAGTGCTCCGGAACAAGGTCCGGGGAAGCTTACGGAGGGTGTTCCGGGCGGCACCGCCGCGCCGGCCCTCCTCCGGGTCGGGCCGACGAGCGGCCCCGTGCGGCGCGTCCGCTGCTTCGAGCGAGGCCTGATGGCCTCGCCCGTCGTCACGTGCGCCAGGTGCGGGCAGGTGGGCGGAGTGCTCGGCCGAGGAATCGTCGTGGACGTCCTTGGCCGGGCCTGAGCCGCCCTGGTACGCCTCCGGCCTCCCGGGGAGCCGGAGCCGTCGCTTCCGAGACGGTGTGTCGCCTGCCACGGCGGTCAGCCCTCAGTCGCAGTCGCGGCAGATCGGCTGGCCGTTCTTCTCCCGCGCCAGCTGGCTGCGGTGGTGCACGAGGAAGCAGCTCATGCAGGTGAACTCGTCGGCCTGCTTGGGCAGGACCCGGACGGCCAGTTCCTCGTTCGAGAGGTCTGCGCCCGGGAGCTCCAGGCCCTCTGCGGCCTCGAACTCGTCGACGTCGACGGTCGAGGTCGACTTGTCGTTCCGGCGGGCCTTCAGTTCTTCAAGGCTGTCCGAGTCGACGTCGTCGTCGGTCTTGCGTGGGGTGTCGTAATCCGTTGCCATGTCGCTCTCCCCCTCTGGGTGGTTGCGGTGTCTCCAGCGCACGTAACGCGTGAGAGGCCGGACTTGTGCCCGACCCGAGGCGGAGATTTTGCCTCACATCAAGGTCTGTTACTCAATCGACACCCAATCCGCCCCCTCACGAGTGAGCGGCTTTGGGTGGCGAACCGGACCGTACACGGTCCTTCGACCCTCCTTCACGGGTGCCACCCCGTGTACTTCCCGCCATTCAGGCCCTTGAAAACCCGGACTTTTCCGGGCTTTTCGGGGGAATTCTCGATCACGGAGAGTGGAGGGCCGGACACTCATTCCTGTGATCGATCACACAGGACCACCTCAGGAATGAGAACCGGAAATTCCGCGCAAGGCGAACAAATCCGTTCGGCTCGCACAGTGTAGTCAGATCGGAAGTGTGACGCGCATCACGAGCCCGCCCCCTTCCCTGGGCTCCGCGATGATACGGCCGCCGTGGGCGCGCGCGACGGATCGCGCGATCGACAGCCCGAGACCGACGCCCTTGTCGCTGCCCGTGCGCTCCTGCCGGAGCCGCCGGAATGGCTCGAAAATGTTGTCGATCTCGTACGCGGGGACCACGGGCCCGGTGTTCGTCACCACCAGCTCGGCCTGGCCGTTCGAGGTGTCCGTGGCGACCTCCACCCAGCCGTCCTCCGGCACGTTGTACCGGACGGCGTTCTGCACCAGGTTCAGGGCGATCCGCTCCAGCAGGACGCCGTTGCCCTGGACCACCGCCGGAGCCCGCTCGCCCCGGATCTCCACGCCCTTGGCCTCCGCCTCGGCGTGCGTCTGGTCGACCGCCCGCGAGGCGACCTCGGCGAGGTCCACCGGCTTGCGCTCGACGATCTCGTTGTCGCTGCGGGCCAGCAGCAGCAGGCCCTCGACCAGCTGCTCGCTGCGCTCGTTGGTGGCGAGCAGGGTCTTGCCGAGCTGCTGGAGCTCCACCGGCGCCGCCGGATCGGAGAGCTGGACCTCCAGGAGCGTGCGGTTGATCGCGAGCGGGGTGCGCAGCTCGTGCGAGGCGTTCGCGACGAAGCGCTGCTGGGCGGTGAAGGCGCGCTCCAGCCGTTCCAGCATCTCGTCGAAGGTGTCGGCCAGCTCCTTGAGCTCGTCGTCCGGGCCGTCCAGCTCGATCCGCCGGGACAGGTCGGAGCCGGCCACCTGGCGGGCGGTACGGGTGATCCGGCCCAGCGGGGAGAGCACCCGGCCGGCCATCGCGTACCCGAAGGCGAAGGCGATGATGCTGAGGCCGAGCAGCGCGAACAGGGAGCGCCGCAGCAGGTCGTCCAGGGCCAGGTCGCTCTGGTGCCGCAGACACATGCTCACGGCGTTGTTGAGCTGCTCGCCGGTGGAGTTGTCCGGCAGCCGGCACGAGTCGTTGGTCGCCGTGACGGTGCCGCTGACCACCTTGAAGGGCAGTTCGATGGCATCGCGCAGGGCCTGCGCGGTGAACAGGTAGATGATCGCCAGCAGCAGGATGCCGGCGATCAGGAACATCCCGCCGTACAGCAGGGTGAGCCTTATCCGGATCGTCGGACGCAGCAGCGGGCGGACCGGGTCCCGGGGGTCCCAGGTCGGCTTCGGGGGCGCGTGCAGGGGCGCCGGGGACTGGGCCATCGGATCAGATCCGGTATCCCGAGCCGGGGACGGTGACGATGACCGGGGGCTCGCCCAGCTTGCGGCGCAGGGTCATCACGGTGACCCGGACGACGTTGGTGAACGGGTCCGTGTTCTCGTCCCAGGCCTTCTCCAGGAGCTGCTCGGCCGAGACGACCGCGCCCTCGCTGCGCATCAGCACCTCCAGGACCGCGAATTCCTTTGGCGCCAGCTGGACCTCCTTGCCGTCGCGGAAGACCTCGCGCCGGTTGGGGTCGAGCCGGATGCCGGCGCGCTCCAGGACGGGCGGCAGCGGGACGGACGTACGGCGGCCCAGCGCGCGGACGCGCGCGATGAGCTCGCTGAAGGCGAACGGCTTCGGGAGGTAGTCGTCGGCACCCAGCTCCAGGCCCTCGACGCGGTCGCTGACGTCGCCGGAGGCGGTCAGCATCAGGATCCGGGTCGGCATGCCGATCTCGACGATCTTGCGGCAGACGTCGTCACCGTGGACCAGGGGGAGGTCGCGGTCGAGGACGACGACGTCGTAGTCGTTGACCCCGACCCGCTCCAGGGCGGCGGCGCCGTCGTACACGACATCGACCGCCATGGCCTCCCGGCGCAGTCCGGTGGCCACCGCATCCGCGAGCAGCTGCTCGTCCTCGACGACGAGTACGCGCACGTCTGTCCATCCTTTCCTGGGCCCTGATCCTGGGAACGGACGGGCGGTCTCACGCACTGACTGTGCGTGTCCATCCTGCCCCGAACGCGCGTAAACCGGCTGTAAGGCGGCGGTGCCGGGCCCCTCGGGGGCCGGCCGGCGGCAGTCCGGCGGGGCGGGCCCGCCAGGTGGGGTGGCGGGGGCCGTGGCGGATGGTGGCGCCTCCGTGGCGGGCGGCACCGCGGAGAATTCATCTGATTCTCGGCCCGGTTGAGGTTTCTCTGAGGAAACGGCTGGGGAGGACGTCTGCACACCCCGCGATCACGCCCGTAGACGGCGCCACGTCGTCGACCACTCTCTGTCCCCCAGGGGAAGCGGAGCGTGATGCGACCACCCCAGGCACTCCCCGTGCCACCGACCCACGACGAGGGGGCGCACGATGGACGCTTTCACCGCAGGACTGCTGCACCGCATCAGGACCACCCAGTCCGACCTCACGCGCGCTCGTGAGACGGGCGACGACTTCCTCGCGGACGTCGAGCAGGCCGAGCTGGACGACCTGCATCGCCTCGCCGCCGAACACGGCGTGGAGGTCGGCGCACCCCGCGCCTGACCCACCGACCTGACCGAGGCCCCCGGAGTCACCGACTCCGGGGGCCTCGGTCATGCGCGGCCGGACTCCGGCAGGGCTCCGGCCGGAGTCCACCGGAACCCGGCCGTCACTCCGGCAGGGCTCCCCTCGCACTCCGCTCGCGTGTTCTCCAGGCGGCGGGCTCAGTCGTGCCAGGCGCCCGCTTCCTCAAGGAGTTCCTGGAGCACTCCGAAGATCCCCGCCGACGCCGCCAGGGTCAGCTCGCCGGACGGCAGGTCGCCCGGACGGCCGCCGGTCAGCGCCCCGGCCTCACGGGCTATCAGGTCGCCCGCCGCATAGTCCCACGGGTTCAGACCGCGTTCGTAGTACGCGTCGAGACGGCCGGCGGCGACATCGCACAGGTCGATGGCGGCGGACCCGGCCCGCCGGATGTCCCGGACCTGCGGGATGAGGCGCTGGGCCACGTCGGCCTGGTGGGCACGGCGTTCCTGGAGGTAGCCGAAGCCTGTGGCGACCAGGGCCTGGCTCAGTTCCGGCGACGGCCGGGTGGCCAGACGCCGCTCGCCGAGCCACGCGCCACGGCCGCGGACCGCGTGGAAGGTCTCGCCGCGCGAGGGGACCTCGACGACGCCGACGACGGTCTCGCCGTCCTGTTCGGCGGCGATGGAGACGGACCAGGCCGGCAGCCCGTAGAGGTAGTTCACGGTGCCGTCGAGCGGGTCGACGATCCAGCGGATCCCGCTGGTGCCCGGGGTGGACGCGCCCTCCTCGCCGAGCACCCCGTCGTCCGGGCGGTGCTCGTCGAGGAAGTCGGTGATCAGCCGTTCCGCCGCGATGTCCATCTCGGTGACCACGTCGATGGCGCTCGACTTCGTCCGGGCCACCGCCAGGTCGTCGGGCCGCCCGTCGCGCAGCAGGGCGCCGGCCCGGCGCCCTGCCTCCAGGGCCAGGTCGAGGAGTTCGGACAGCAGGGGGTCGGTCACAGGACGTCTCCTTGGGCGTATCGGCGTTCTCGGGGGACCTGAGAGGCTCGGGCGGCTCGGGCTCGGGTGACTCGGGTGACTCGGATGGCTCGGGGGTCGCGCGGCATCGCGGTGACCAGCGCGTCAGGCGTACGGACTGTCGGCGCCGGCCGCGGCCGGCCGCTCCGCCCGGGCCGGGCAGCAGCCGATGGGGCACAGGTCGTGGGACGGCCCGAGCGTACCGAGGGCGCAGCGGGCGACCCGCTGCCCGCGCTCGGTCGCGGCCCGTTCCAGGACCAGTTCGCGCACGGCCGCGGCGAACCGCGGGTCGGCCCCGACGGTGGCCGAGCGCCGTACCGGAAGCCCCAGCTCGGCGGCCTTGGCGGTGGCCTCGGTGTCGAGGTCGTACAGGACCTCCATGTGGTCCGAGACGAAGCCGATGGGCACCATGACGGCGGCCGGGACGCCCGCGCCGTGCAGCTGCTCCAGGTGCTCGCAGATGTCCGGTTCCAGCCACGGGATGTGCGGGGCGCCGCTGCGGGACTGGTAGACGAGCCGCCAGGGGTGGTCGACGCCGGTCTCCTCGCGGACCGCGTCGGCGATCAGCCGGGCGATGTCGAGGTGCTGCTTCACATAGGCACCGCCGTCGCCGTGGTCGGCGACCGTGCCGGAGGAGTCGGCGGCGGACTCGGGGATGGAGTGGGTGGTGAAGGCGAGGTGGGCGCCCGACCGCAGCGACGGGTCGAGGTCGTCGAGCGCGGCGAGGACGCCGTCGATCATCGGGCGGACGAAGCCGGGGTGGTTGAAGTAGTGCCGGAGCTTGTCGACGCGGGGCAGCGGCAGACCCTCCGCTTCCAGCGTGGCGAGCGCGTCGGCGAGGTTCTCGCGGTACTGCCGGCAGCCGGAGTAGGAGGCGTACGCGCTGGTGGCGAGGACGGCGATATGGCGCCGCCCGTCGGTGATCATCTCGCGCAGGGTGTCGATGAGGTACGGCGCCCAGTTCCGGTTGCCCCAGTAGACCGGCAGGTCGAGGCCGGACTCGGCGAAGTCGGCGCGCAGCGCGTCGAGCAGGGCACGGTTCTGCGCGTTGATGGGGCTGACGCCGTCGAAGAGGAAGTAGTGGCGGCCCACTTCCTTCAGCCGTTCCTTGGGGATGCCGCGGCCGCGGGTCACGTTCTCCAGGAACGGGACCACGTCGTCCGGGCCCTCGGGACCACCGAAGGAGAGCAGCAACAGGGCGTCGTACGGGGCGGGATCGAGCTCGTCGGACATGCCCCGATCCTCCCACCCCTCCCCCGCCCGCGGTGGGCAGGGCCCCGCGGGACCGGTGGCGCGACCTGGCCAAAAGCAAGTGACGGCACGACTACAGGCCGTAGGCTTCGGCACGTCGTCGCATGTGCCGGGCCGACCGCGCCCTGGTCGTGCCCAGACCGCCCGGCGACAGGTCCTGCGGGGGCGGACGCGGCTGCCCGCCCGAGCCCGGAGTACCACCTTGGCCAGTCCCTATCGCCAGCTCTTCGCGACCCCCGGCACCGCGTCGTTCTCCGTCGCCGGCTTCCTCGGACGGATGCCGGTGTCCATGATGGGCGTCGGCATCGTGACCATGATCTCGCAGGTCACGGGGCGGTACGGGCTGGCGGGAGCGCTCTCCGCGACCCTGGCCATGTCCGCCGCCGCGATCGGCCCGCGGATCTCCCGGCTCGTCGACCGGCACGGGCAGCGGCGGGTGCTGCGCCCGACGGCCCTGGCCGCGCTGGCGGCGGCCACGGGCCTGCTGCTCTGCGTCCGGCTCGGGGCCCCGGACTGGACCCTGTTCCTGTTCACCGCGTGCGTGGGCTGTGTGCCGAGCCTCGGCGCGATGGTCCGGGCCCGCTGGACGAACCTCTACCGGGGCGACGCACGGCGGCTGCACACCGCGTACTCGTGGGAGTCGATCGTCGACGAGATGGTCTTCATCCTCGGCCCGATCATCTCCATCGGTCTGTCCACCACCTGGTTCCCCCAGGCGGGACCGGTCCTCGCGGGCCTCTTCCTCGCCCTCGGCGTCTTCTGGCTGACCTCGCAGCGGGCGACCGAACCGCCGCCGCACCCGCGCGGGACGGTCGCCGGCGGCTCCGCGCTGCGCTCGCCCGGCCTGCGGATCCTCGCCCTGGCCTTCGTCGCCACGGGCGCCGTCTTCGGCTCGGTGGACGTCGTGACGGTCGCCTTCGCCGAGGAGCGCGGCCACAAGGCCGCGGCCAGCCTGGTCCTCGCCGTCTACGCGCTGGGATCCTGCACCGCGGGCGTGGTCTTCGGGCTGCTCCACCTCAAGAGCGAGGCGTCGAAGCGGTGGCTCGCGGGGCTCGTCGCGATGGCCGTGAGTATTATCCCCCTCCTACTGGCCGGGAACCTGCTGTTGCTGGCCGTGGCGCTCTTTGTCGCGGGCCTGTCCATCGCACCGACGATGGTGACGACCATGGCCCTCGTCGAAGCGCACGTACCGCGCGCCAAGCTGACCGAGGGCATGACCTGGACGAGTACCGGCCTCGCGATCGGCGTGGCGCTCGGCCTGTCGGCCGGCGGCTGGGTGGTCGACGCGTCCGGGGCGCGGACGGGGTACGTGGTGCCCGTCGTGGCGGGCGCGCTCGCGGTCGTGGTGGGGTTCCTGGGCCACCGCCGGCTGCGCGGGCCGGCGACACCGACGCGGGAGGGGCAGCCGGGTGAGCACGACGAGGACGGGTACGCGGGGGTCGGGGGGCAGCGGGACGGCGAGCGGCCCCTGGCGTAACTGGGCGGGCAATGTCACCGCCCGGCCCGTACGGGAGGTGAGTCCGGCCAGTGCCGAGGAGGTCGCCGAGGCCGTGCGGCGGGCGGCCGAGGACGGACTGCGGGTCAAGACGGTCGGCACCGGCCACTCGTTCACGCCGATCGCCGCGACCGACGGGGTGCTGATCCGGCCGGGGCTGCTGACCGGCATCCGCCGGATCGACCGCGAGGCGATGACGGTGACCGTGGAGTCCGGCACCCCGCTCAAGCGGCTCAACATGGCCCTGGCCCGGGAGGGCCTGTCGCTCACCAATATGGGCGACATCATGGAGCAGACGGTGGCCGGCGCCACGGCCACCGGCACCCATGGCACCGGCCGCGACTCGGCCTCCCTCGCCGCGCAGATCCGCGCGCTCGAGCTGGTCACCGCCGACGGGCGTCTGATGACCTGCTCGAAGGACGAGAACCCCGAGGTCTTCGCCGCCGCCCGGGTCGGGCTCGGCGCGCTCGGCGTCGTCACGGCGCTCACCTTCGCCGTGGAGCCGGTCTTCCTGCTCACCGCGCGCGAGGAACCCATGTCCTTCGATCGGGTGAGTGCGGAGTTCGACGAGCTGCACGCGGAGAACGAGCACTTCGAGTTCTACTGGTTCCCCCACACGGGCAACTGCAACACCAAGCGCAACAACCGCAGCGCGGGCCCCGCCGCCCCGGTCGGCCGCCTCGCCGGCTGGTTCGAGGACGAGTTCCTGTCCAACGGGGTCTTCCAGGCCGCCTGTTCGCTGGGCCGCGCCGTGCCGCCGGTGATCCCCTCGCTCGCCCGGCTGTCCAGCCGGGCCCTGTCGGCCCGTACGTACACCGACATCCCCTACAAGGTGTTCACCTCGCCGCGCCGGGTGCGCTTCCTGGAGATGGAGTACGCGCTGCCGCGGGCGGCGGCGGTCCCGGCGCTGCGCGAGCTGAAGGCCATGCTCGAACGCTCGCCGCTGAAGGTGAGCTTCCCCGTCGAGGTGCGGACGGCGCCCGCGGACGACATCACGCTGTCCACGGCCTCGGACCGGGACACCGCGTACATCGCCGTGCACCTCTACCAGGGCACGCCGCACCGCGCGTACTTCACCGCGGTGGAACGGCTCATGACCGCGCACGGCGGCCGGCCGCACTGGGGCAAGGTGCACACCAGGGACGCGGCCGCCTTCGCGGAGCTGTATCCGCGGTTCGGCGAGTTCACGACACTGCGGGACCGGCTCGACCCGGACCGGCGCTTCGGCAACGACTATCTGCGGCGGGTCCTGGGCGACTGACGCCCCGCTACACCCCGTTCGCCGTCGTGGGGTTCACGGAGCTCGCGGGGTTCGCGGGGGCCTGGGCAGGCGGAGTGACCGGCGGCGCGGGGGTCGCGGGCGGCGTGGTGGATGGATCGCCGGTCCCCGCCGGGCCGGTGGGCCCGGTGCCGGGCGTGGTGCCGGTGTCCGGCGCGGGCGGGGGCGGCGTGCCCGGGGTGGACGTGCCGGTGCCCTGGTCCGCTCCGGGCGTGGGAGTCCCGGTGCCCGGGGTGCCGTTCCCGGACGGCTGGTCCTGGCCGGTGCCGGCCGGGGCGCTCGGGTCCTGCCGGCCGGTGCCGCCGGTGGGGGCGGGATCGCTCGGGGCGTGGTCGCCGCCGTGATCGTCCGGGGTACCGCTGTCGCCCCGGACCACGGTGCCGAAGGTGGTCCGGCCCTTGGTGCCGCCGAAGTCCTGACCGGAGGTCAGCTCGTACGCGGTGATGCCGCCCATCGCGAGCACGAAGACCGCGGCGGCGCCGAGCGCGGGCCGCCTCCAGCCGCGCACCCTGGTGCCGTGGGTGGTCGGGTCGCCGAACTCCTCGCTCGGCATCGCCGGGTACGGGGCGGTGACCGCCGGATCGGGAGCCTGGGCCGGGTCGAAGACCGGGGCCGAGCCGGAGGCCGGCGCGGCGGCCGGGTCCGGGTCGGTCGCCGGACGCGCCTTGCGCATCTGTTCGCCGGTGCGCTTGAAGACGTGCTGGAGGACCGGGCCGCCGCAGGTGGCGACCACGCTGATCACTCCGGCGCCGATGATGGTGCCGTACACCCCCAGGGTGGAGGCGAGTTTGGCGGCGAGGACGGCGGCGAGGGCACTGCCCGCGACCTGAGGGACACTCAGGTCGAACCGCTTCTTCGCTTCCTCCTCCTTCCCCTGTTCCGGCTCCGTACTCTCGGGCTCCGTGCCGGTGTCCGGCGTGTGGCGCATCTCCGACCTCTGCTTGTTCGTCCGTTCGACCATGCACCCAGAAGGGACAAATAGGAGGAGGGATTAGTTCCGCTTCTGGCGGTTCTGTGAAGAGCGCCACGCGACGCCCCAGACGCCCGAAACTCGGCACCTGAAACACCCGAGAAGTCGGGCGGCGCGCCAGTCCACCCAGGTGGGCCGAATGGAGTACTGTGGCGAGCCCTGGGTCCGGATTCCCTCATGGGTGTCCGGAAGCGACGGAAGGGGGCCGAAGGTGGCACTCGAACCAGCGGCGCCGCGGGCACCGCACGGACACCGACGACTCGGCGTGGCATCCTGTCACTCCGGGTCGCGAAACGGGTAACCGTGCCATACGGCGTTCCAGGGTCCAGGCCCGACACGCCGGGCGACTCGGCAGGGTTGTGGCAGGCTGCACCCGGGCAGGCCACACTCGACTAGCGGAAGCAGCGACGCACGTGACGTCGGCAGGCACCACCCGGGAGGTTCCCATGCCCGAACTGCGTGTCGTGGCCGTCTCGAACGACGGCACACGACTGGTGCTGAAGGCTGCGGACAGCACGGAGTACACCCTTCCGATCGACGAGCGGCTGCGCGCCGCCGTCCGTAACGACCGTGCGCGGCTCGGCCAGATCGAGATCGAGGTGGAGAGCCACCTCCGCCCCCGTGACATCCAGGCGCGTATACGAGCCGGTGCCTCCGCCGAGGAGGTCGCGCAGCTCGCGGGCATCCCCGTCGAGCGGGTACGGCGTTTCGAGGGCCCCGTCCTCGCGGAGCGCGCCTTCATGGCGGAGCGGGCCCGCAAGACCCCCGTGCGCCGGCCGGGCGAGAACACCGGACCCCAGCTCGGCGAGGCGGTGCAGGAGCGGCTGCTGCTGCGCGGCGCCGAGAAGGACACCCTGCGGTGGGACTCCTGGCGCCGCGACGACGGCACCTGGGAGGTGCTGCTCGTCTACCGGGTCGCGGGCGAGGTGCACACGGCGAGCTGGACGTACGACCCGCCGCGGCGGCTCGTCCAGGCCGTCGACGACGAGGCGCGCGCGCTGATCGGCGAGACCGACGACACGCTGGCCGCCGCGCCGGAGCCGAGCTTCCCGTTCGTGCCGCGCATCGCACGGCTGCCCCGGGACCGGCCGCTGGACCGCGCGCTCGACCGCCAGTTGGAGCGGGCGCCCGCCCCGGCGCCCGAGCCGGAGGAGGAGCGCGACTCCCTGACCAGTCTCCTGGAGGCCGTACCGAGCTTCCGCGGCGACATGGTCGTACCGGAACCGCCCACCCCGGAGCCGGCCGAGGAGCCCGAGGCCGAGGAGCCGCCGGCACCCGCGGCGTCCGCCGGAGCGGGCGCGGCCTATGCCGACGTCCTGATGCCGCGTGCCGTCTCGGGTCACCGCGACCGGCTCATCGGCACCACCGACCGGCAGGCCGAGGCGGACGGTGTCCGGCCGGGCCGTCGTGCGGCCGTCCCGAGCTGGGACGAGATCGTGTTCGGCACCCGCCGCAAAAAGCAGGAGTGACGCATGGACGGAGCGGCCCCACGGGTCCGCGTACGTCCGTGCGGCATGACGGAGGGGCCCGCGCCGGTGACGGCGGCGGGCCCCTCCGGTGTACGCGGCGGCTGATGGACGCGGGCCGCCGTGGCCGGAAACCGTTCCCCTACTGGGGGTCAGGTCCCGTCGCGACCGGGCGGGCGGGGTCGGAGGACCACTCCGACCAGGAGCCCGCGTAGAGCGCGGCGGGGATGCCGGCGACGGCGAGGGCGAGGACCTCGTGGGCGCCGGAGACGCCCGAGCCGCAGTAGACCGCCACCTCGGGGGCCTCGGCGGCGCCGAGCGCGCCGAACCGGGCGGTCAGGACGTCGACCGGAAGGAAGCGGCCGTCCGGGCCGACGTTCTCGGTCGTCGGGGCGCTGACCGCGCCCGGGATGTGGCCGCCCACCCGGTCGATCGGCTCCACGTCGCCGCGGTAGCGCTCGGCCGCCCGCGCGTCCAGGAGCAGGCCCGCGCGGGCCAGGGCCGCCGCGCCGTCCGCGTCGAGCAGGCCGGCGGCGCCGGGCCGCGGCACGAAGTCGCCCGGCTCGGGTTCCGGCGTGTCGCGCGACAGCTCACCCGTCCAGGCGGCGAGGCCGCCGTCGAGGACCCGCACGTTCGGGTGACCCGCCCAGCGCAGCAGCCACCAGGCGCGGGCCGCGGCCCAGCCGAGCCCGCCGTCGTACACGACGACCGGCGTCCCGGCCGACACGCCCGCGCGGCGCATCGCGGCGCCGAACACGTCCGGGTCCGGCAGCGGGTGCCGGCCGCCCTTTCCGGGCGGGCCCGCCAGCTCGGCGTCCAGGTCGACGTAGACGGCGCCGGGCAGATGTCCGATCTCGTACTCGGGCCGTCCGGGCGGGCCGCCGAGGCTCCAGCGGACGTCCAGCAGGACCGGGGGTGTCGGCCCGGCCGACTCGCTCACGAGTTCGCTCGTGGAGATGATGGGCTTCATGGGGGCCATCCTCGCCCAGCCCGCGTCGTGCGGCGCGGTCCCCTGTCGATTCCGCCGGGGCGCGCCGTCCACCGCCCGGAGCGGCACGGTGCGACGATCGGCGCGGAACCCGGCCCGGAAGGGTGCCCGACGGGACACCCCGGGGATCTGTCGCAGGTGTAGGAAGGGCGGACGACGGGCAAGGACCCGCCGGGGCGCGCCCCGTACGGCCCGCCGGAATTCACCTCGTACGGCCACTGGCGAGGAGAGAGTGACGATGACCGAGGCGACTCGGCGTACACCCGGCACACCCTGTTGGGTGAGCTTGATGGTGCACGGACTTGACGCGACGCAGGAGTTCTACGGCGCGCTGTTCGGCTGGGAGTTCGTGCCGGGGCCGCAGCAGCTCGGCCCGTACGTCCGCGCGTTGCTGGACGGGCGGGAGGTCGCCGGAATCGGCCGGCTGCCGCCGGACCGGCATCTGCCGGTCGCCTGGACCACCTATCTGGCCACGGACGACGCGGACAGGTCGGCGGAGACGATCCGCTGTTGCGGCGGCACGGTCGCGGTCGGCCCGCTGGACGCGGGCGACGCCGGCCGGATGGCGATCTGCGCGGACCCGGCGGGCGCCGTCTTCGGCCTCTGGCAGGCGAAGGCGCACCCGGGCACGGCGACCGCCGGACCGGCGGGGACTCCGGTCTGGAACGAGCTTCTGACGTACGAGACGCGCTCGGTCGGCAAGTTCTACCGCGCCGTCTTCGCGTACGAGGCCGAGCCGGTGGTCTCCGCCGGCGACGACTACGTGACCCTGTGCCTCGACGGGCGGCCCGTCGCCGCGCTGCACGGGGTGGGCACCGGTCTGCCGCGGGACCGGGGCGCCCACTGGATGACGTACTTCGAGGCCGGCGACGTGGCCGCGGCGGCTCAGCTGGTCGCGGAGCTGGGCGGTCGGGTGCTGCGCCCGCCGCGCGAGGACGCGGCGGGGCGGGCGGCCCTGGTGGCCGACCCGGAGGGCGCGGTCTTCGCCCTCGTGGAGCCACGGGACCGGCCGCCGACGTCCTGACCGCCCGCCCGCCGGCTACGCGCGGGCCGGGAGCGGCAGCGTGAGTTCGGCGAGCCGCTCGGCCGGGAAGTGCGGCTCGCCGGGGTGCTCCGCCACGTACCGGACGGCCTCGGCCCGCAGCCCCGGATGCGCGGCCGGGCGCATGCAGTAGCCGACGGCGCGCACCAGCGGCGCGAGGCTCGCGGGCGCGCCGTCCGGGACGGTGGGCTCCGTGCCGCTCTCCAGGTCGGTCACCAGATGGTGGACGATCGTCAACGGGACGCGGTTGCTGTTCTCGTACGGGGTGAGCCTGCCGAGCACGGTGTCGGTGCCCACGCGCGCGACGGGCACGCCGAAGTACGCGGCGGCGGTGAGCATGGCCGTGGAGAAGCAGCCGACGACGAGCCCGGGCCGGCACCGGGCGTAGAAGGTCTCGGCGAGCAGCGGCCCGTCCAGGACGGTGAGGGTGACGCCGGCGCGCTCGGCCTCCTCGTACAGGGCCGCCGTCTGGCTCGCCGGGGCCGTCGGGTGCGGCTTGAAGACGAGGGACCGGTGCCCGGCCGCGGCGGCGCCGCGCAGCATCCGGACGTGCAGTTCCTCTTCCTCCTCGGCGGTGAGGATGCCGAGGGCGGCGAGGTACTGGCCGAGGAGGAGCGCGCTGGGCGCGGCGGCGGCCACGGTGGTGAGCGCGGCGTTCTCCGCCGAGTCCTCGGAGGCCGCCGCGATCTCCCGGAGCACGGCGCGGAAGGCGTCGTCGGGGACCAGTTCGGCGCCGACGCCGTACTCGGTGAGGAGCAGCGGCCGCAGGCCGGGGACGAGGTCCAGGTGGAGCACCCGGCGGATGCGGCAGGCGATGGAGTGGGGCAGTTCGTCGCGGGTCGGCCCGTAGCTCATCAGGCCGTCGGCGTAGACGTGGACGGGGCTCTCGGCGAACACGGCGGCGAGCGCCTTGGCCGGGTTGACCTGGATGGACTCGACGATCAGCTCGACCGGCACGGTGCCGAGTCGCCACGCCATGCGCAGCACCCGCTGCCAGAGCGGCGACTCCTCGGGACGGGGCGCCCAGGTGCTGGGGTGGTACGGGTGGACGGCCTGGTTCCAGTCGACGACCTCGTCGAAGCGGGTCGCGATCCGCCCGTAGCCGGTCATGGTCTCCAGGCGGACGGCCGTCTCGGGGATCTCGGCGTTGTTCGAGACGAGCAGCACCCGGCGGGCCTCGCCGGGGGCGCCGAACCGCCCGGCGTCGAGGGCGGCGGCCACGGTGG
This sequence comes from Streptomyces laurentii, assembly GCF_040635425.1. Lineage (NCBI taxonomy): Bacteria > Bacillati > Actinomycetota > Actinomycetes > Kitasatosporales > Streptomycetaceae > Streptomyces > Streptomyces laurentii. The sequence continues at coordinate 224,850 of NZ_JBEYHT010000002.1, forward strand.
CGGCGCCGTACAGCGTGGAGACCTGGAAGATCTGGACGGGGCGGGTGTCCGCGGGGGCGTGGGCATCGGGCCGGTGGGTGAGGGCCATGGTTCAGGCGGCCTTTCCGGTGTCGCGCAGGCTCCTCAGGAGGGTGCTGCGGGGGGTGTCCATGGTCGCGAGGGTCTCGTCGAGGACCTGCTGCGGCATCCGGCGCAGCGCGTCGGTGACGTCACGGCGCAGCCGCTTGCCGACGGCCGCCTCGTACTGGTCGGACTTCCCGAGGTGGAAGGCGATCATCGCGCAGTACGTACGGACGGCCTTGGGCAGGAAGCGGTCGGCGTCGCGGTCTCGGGAGACCTCGTCGAGCAGCAGGTCGTAGGAGGGGATGAAGTCCAGCTGGCGGTTGTCGGAGATCTGGGTGAGGGAGGTGGTGACACCGCGCCGGTAGAAGACGCCGTGCAGGGAGAGCGCCGCGTAGCTGGTGGCGGCGAGATGGAGGCGCCAGATCCAGAGCCGGTCCTCGGCGGTGCGCAGCTTCGTCTCGAAGCGGCCCGCGCCGTCCCGGAAGAGCGACGCGCTGTAGATGCCGAACGGGACGAACGGGTAGTCGACCATCGTCACCATGGAGGACGGCGCGATGCCGTCCCGGGGGTCCATGACGGTGTCGCGTTCCTTCGCCGGGGCGTAGCGGACCTGCCGCTCGCGCCCGGTCGACAGGACGTGGTCGGTGCGCGCGAAGTCGCAGCCCAGCCGGTGGATTCCGGTCACCATGGCGCGCAGGTGGCCGGGCGCGTACCAGTCGTCGCCGTCGAGGAAGGTGACGTAGTCGCCGGTGGCCGCGTCGATGCCGGTGTTGCGCGCCTGGGCGACGCCGAGGTTGGTCTCGTGGCGGATGACGGTGGCCTGGGGGATGCGGTTCTTCCAGCGGTCGAGGAGGTCCGGCGTCTCGTCGGTGGAGTGGTCGTCGACCAGCAGGAACTCGATGTCGTCGGCCGCGTTGTCGGCGAGACTGCGCAGGGTGTCGGGGGCGTAGGGCCCGACATTGTGGAGGGGCACGACGACGGACAGTTTCGGCACTCTGGCTCACCAGCTCACTGATCGGTACGGGTCGGACGGGCGGCCGGACGGATGTCCGGGCCGGCCGCCGGGTGGGGCGCTGCGCAGGGGTTCACTCCGTCGAACGAGCCGGATGTGCACGGGCGGTGAACTCCTGCCGTCCGGCGGATGGGTGGACGCGGCCGGTCCGCCGGCCCCGGTGCGGCAGGGCGGTGGCGAGCAGGCCGAGGAGGGCCGCCGCGCCGACGGCGCCGCCGAGCTTCACCCCGGGCGGGCGGAAGGAGCAGGTCACGGACGTGGCCCGGCCGTCGAGGGGGACGGCGAGCAGACCGAGACGGCTGTCCGCGGGCGCCAGGGGCGCGTCGCCCGCGGCGCAGCGCCAGCCACGGGTGCGGGGGACGGCGACGACGGCGGTGCCGGTGCTGCCCGCGGGCAGGTCGGCGGTGAGGGTGTGGCCGGTGGCGCGGACGGCGGTGGCGCCGGTGGCGGTGAGGTCGCGGACGGTGTCGGCGAGCCGCTGCCGGTCCAGGCAGCCGACGGGGTTCGCGGGCAGCTTCGGCCGGGGCCCGGCCTTCGGCTCGGGCCGCAGGTCGATCCGTACGGTCCCGTCGGCCGGGACGGTGCCGAGCCGCTGCATGGGCGCCACGACGGAGGGCAGCTTGCCGGCGAACGTGGACGTGGCGGAAGGGCTGCCCGCGAGGGCCGCCGTGCCCTGGTACTCCGGGGCCCAGAGCCAGACGTCGGAGCCGGCCGGACAGCGCGCGGTGAGGGTGGTGCCCGCGCCGTCGGGGGCGGTGGTACGGCGCGGGCCGGCGGGCACCTCGTACACCGCGCGGCCGAGCATCCGCTCCTGGCGGGCGAAGGCGGAATCGGAGGATCCGGCGGGGGCGGGGGCTCCGGCGGGATGGACGGTGACGAGCGGGGGTACGGGCGTGTCGGTGACGGTGATCGTGGCCTCGGGCAGCCGGTCGAGCGCGAGCGGGCCCCGGGGCGTCGACCGCATCCGGGTGCCGATGGAGAAGATCGCGTCGGTGACGGGGTTGTCGAGGCTCACCGGGTGGCGGCCCTTGGCGTAGTAGCCGAAGCCGAGGCCGGTGAGGGTGCGGGAGTAGGTGTCGGAGGTGAGGCTGCTGTAGTAGTCGGCGCCCTCGCCGCCGACCAGCAGCACGTCGTTGCCGCCCGGGACCTCGCCGGGGTCGGTGCGGTGGCGCGGCCAGGCGTCCTTCTCCGCGACCGCGCGGGCCATGTCGGTGTGCCAGGGCCCGACGCGGGGCGCCCAGGAGACCTCGCTCAGCTGCTGTTCCTCGATGCGCTTGCCGGTGACCAGGGTCTCGCCCGCCTGCGCGGCGAGCAGCAGGACGACGGCGAGGACGGGAAGCAGCCGGCCGACGGGGCGGGCCCGGGCGAGCAGGGCGGCCGCGGCGGCGAGCACGCCGAGGGCGACGGCTCCGGCGACGGCCGGATAGGTCCAGCGATCGATGTCGACGCTGCCGGCCGCGGCCAGCGTGAGAAGGCCGAGCGCGCCGGTGCCGCCGAGCAGCGCGCGCGGCCGGGGCGGCCCGCCGGCCACGGACAGCCAGGCGGCCATCAGCAACAGACCGCACAGCACGAAGGTCTGACGGTACGGAATCCCGTTCGGCGAGGCGCCGGCGTGCCAGAGCAGATGCGTCGGCTCCCACTGCAGGGACAGCGTGACCAGCGCGATCGCCGTGATCCAGCCGGCCCGGACACGGCCGGCGACCGCGCTGTTGAAGGGCAGGGTGAGGGCGAGCGCCAGGGCGGGCGTGCCGATGAAGAGGGCGGGCGTGGCCACGCTGGCCGTGGCCGGCAGGAAGCGGGCGGCGACGTCGGACCAGGCGGCCGCGACGAAGGCGGTCGGCGGGGTCGGGTCGGCGGCCTTCGTGCCGAGGAAGATGACGATCACGAGCGGGGCGGCGAGCCCGATGCCGAGCAGGACGGAGCGGGCGGCGCGCAGCAGCGCGAGGAAGCGGGGGCGGCCGGCGGCTTCGAACGTGGGCTTGATGCTGGTGGAGGTGGTGGCTGTGGCTGTGTCGTCGGTCGTGAGCAGCCGGACGACGAGGACGACGGCGGCGCCGATCGTGGCCATGTACGCGGTGTAGAAGTTGGCGCACCACGCGAGCGCGACGACCAGCGGCCCGAGCACCGGGCGGCGTCCCTTGCGCGCCCACTCCCCCACCAGGCAGAGCAGCGGGAAGGCGACGAGCCCGTCGAGCCACATCGGCACGGTGGCACCGTAGTTGAAGGTCCAGCCGGACAGCGCGTAGGCGGTGCCGAGGATCGCGGCGACCGGCCACGGGCCGCGCCGCAGGGTGAGGAGCAGGGCCGCCATCGCCGCGCCCGCCGTGGCGATCTTGAGCGCGGTGACGGCGTACAGGGCGAGTTCGGGCCGGTCGGCCGGGAAGAGGACGACGAGCAGGTCGAAGGGGCTGCTGAGGTACGTGCCGAAGTCGCCCAGGAAGTTGGTGCCGAACCCCGACGACCAGTTCAGGAACAGGTCGCCGTGGGTCCGGCCGAGGAGCAGGTCGCGCCAGTAGGCGTGGAACGGCAGGTACTGCTGGCCGAGGTCGACGATGTTGCGGGTCCGGGTGCCGAACGGGTAGCTGCCGGCGAGCCGTCCGGCCAGACAGAACAGCACGCCGGTGAGCAGGGCCGCCCCGGCCGCCGCCCGGAGCCGGGGCCGGGACCCGCGGGACGGCCGCGACGGCCGGGGCTCGCTCGCGGATCCGGGTGCGAGCACGGGCGTGACCTGGGGCTCGGGCGCGACCTCGGGCTCGGCTGCGGGTGGCACACGTCCTCCTGGTCGGCCGGCACGGCGCGGCACTGCTCGGCGCAGCGCGGCTCGGCACGGCTCGCGGTCTGATTGTCGTAGAAACGCATTACCTCCGAGATGTGCGACCGCCGTCCGATCAGAAGGAGGTCTCCGGGCACACCACAGGTGAACAGCAGGTGCCCGATGTCCGCCCCCCGCCTGCCCGTCAGCGGCCTGCCCCGGCAGGCCCCCGCCCCAGGGCCGTCACCGCCAGACCGCCGGCGGCGAGGGCCGCGCCCAGATACAAGACGACCTCGACACCGAACCCGTCCGCGGCCTGGCCGCCGAGCAACGCGCCCAGGGCGATCGAGCCGTTGAACACGCCGACGAACAGCGCGGACGCGGCCTCGCGCGCCTCGGGGGCCGCCGCCAGCAGCCAGGCCTGGGTGGCGACCGAGACCCCGCCGTACGACAGGCCCCAGACCGCGAGCAGCACCGCCACCGTGACCACCAAGCCGCCGACCAGCGGCATCAGGGCCACCGTCGCGGCCAGCACCAGGCCGATCGCCACGAGCGCACCGCGCGGGGAGCGCGCGGCGGCGGCGCCCGAGGCGAAGGTGCCGAGCACGCCGGCGACGCCGTACACCAGCAGCAGGGTGCCGATCACGGGAGCGCTCGCGCCCGAGATCTCCTCCAGGACGGGCCGTATGTACGTGTAGGCGGCGAAGTGGCCGGTGACCAGGAGCGCCACCACGCCGAGCCCGGTCGCCACCCGCGGCTCGCCGGCCAGCCGCAGCACGCCGCCGAGCCGGACCTCCCGCTCGGCGGGCAGCCTCGGCAGGAGCGCCGCCAAGGCCAAGAGAACGAGGAGAGCAAGTCCGGCGACGGTGAAGAACGCCGTACGCCAGCCGCCCAGTTCACCGATGTACGTGCCGGCCGGAACACCGAGCACCGAGGCCACCGCGATGCCGCTGAAGATCAGCGAGGTGGCCGGCCCGACGGACCGCCCCGGGACCAGCCGTACGGCGAGACCGGCCGCGAGGGCCCACACCCCGCCCATGCCGACGCCGACCAGGACCCGGGCCGCCATCATCACCGCGAAGTGCGGGGACCAGGCGGCCAGCAGGTTGCCGACGATCAGCACCGCCATCAGGCCGCACAGCACCGGGCGGCGGTCGAAGCGGCCGAGGGCCGGGGTGAGCAGCGGCGCGGACACCGCGGCCATCAGACCCGTGAGCGTCAGGGTCAGGCCGGCCGTCCCCTCGCTGACCCCCAGTTCCTCGCCGAGGGGCGTGAGCAGCCCCACCGGCAGCATCTCGGACGTGACCACGGTGAACGTCGCGCCGGCGACAGCCCCCACGGCGGGCCAGCCGCCGCCCCGGGGACGGGCCACCTCCGGGGATGCCTGTGCGAAATCCTCTGTCTGTGCCATGCCTTCAGCCAATCCGCCGCGACCTGCGGGAACAACGGCCGATCGCTCATGCTTCGATGAGCTGAGCTCATCGATCGACGGAGGGCGAGGCGGCCATGAGCACGAACCCGAATACGCTGCACCTCCGCGAGCTGGAGGCCTTCCTCGTGCTCGCCGAGGAACTGCACTTCGGCCGCGCGGGCGAGCGGCTGTACGTATCGCAGAGCCGGGTCAGCCAGCTGCTCCGGTCACTGGAGGGCCGGATCGGCGCACCTCTGGTGGAGCGCACCAGCCGCCGGGTCAGCCTGACCCCGCTGGGCGCGTCGTTCCTTTCCTCGCTGCGTCCGGCGTACGAGGCCCTGCGCGCGACCGTCGACGAGGCCCGGGCCGCCGCCCGGAACGCCGGAGGGGTGCTGCGGATCGGCTTCCAGGGAACGGTGGACGACCATCTGGCCCGGGCCATCGCCCGGTTCGAGGAACGCCATCCGGAGTGCGCGACCGAGGTGGTGGAGCTCGCGCTGTCCGATCCGTTCGGGCCGGTGCGCCGCAAGGAGGTGGACTGCGCGGTGGTGCTGCTGCCGGTGGCGGAGGACGACCTGGTGCTCGGGCCGGTGTTCTCGCGGCAGCCGCAGACCCTGGCGCTGTCCGCCCGGCATCCTCTGGCGGGACGGGATTCGGTCACCGCGGAGGAGCTGGCAGGGATCCGGCTGATCGGCCTCCACGACTCCGCACCCGCCTACTGGCGCCTGGCGCAGGCCCCGCGCGAGACCCCAAGCGGCCTGCCGATCCCGCCCGGCCCTCAGGTCAACACCCTGCAGGAAGCCCTCTCGCTCGCCGCGGTGGACCGGGGAGCGCTGCTGCTCTGCCGCTCGACGGCCGCGTACCACGCCCACCGCGCTTCGCTCGCCTACGTCCCGGTCGAGGGCCTCCCGGACTCCCTGCTCGGCCTCGTCCTTCGCCGCGGAGCCGGCCCATCCCCGGCCCAGGCCTTCGCCCGGGCCCTGGCCGAGACGGCGCCCGGGGAGGAGCCGGCCTGACCCCGGCTCAGGCCGGGGCCAGGCCGGGCGGGCTCACTTCTTCGCCGAGGCTCCGGGGCACTTCAGCTCACGCTCGGTGAACGTCAGAAATTCCTGCAGGAGTTTCGGCAGGGAGTCCTGAACTTCTTTCTTCTCCGGCGGCTTGGAAGTATTGATGTAAATCCTGATGTACTTACCAGGACCGGACGGGGACTTCGAAGGCTCGCAGACGAAATATGTGCCGGCACCACCAGGCCAGACAATGCCCTTCTTCCCCACGTCGATAGGCCGTGAATCCGGCCCGGCCCAGGATCCCCATTCGATCAGGTCCTCGAAGTTCTGATAAGTGGCATTCGCAGTGAACCGATCAACCCCATCGACATCGACGCTGCATGTCACGTCGTCCATGCTCTCGGCCAGCGCAAAGGGCCTCGCCCTGACCCCGGCCTTGTCCCCTCCCGGGAGAAAGGAAGCCACCTCGCTACCGGAGAAGGCGCCCCAGCAGACACGCGCGGGGAGTTTCGGCACCGCCTTCGGCTGAGCGTCCGAACAGCCTGCCAAGAGACCACCCGCCGCTACGCCGAGCAGCGCTGCCCTGACCGCCCTTCCACATTGGAACACAGGAATCGACCTCTATCCCTTCGAACTGGAAACCAGGTCACGGCCGACAGAGTGAGCAGTTCCGGCCTCGATGGACGCCGCGCCCTTGTACTCCCTGATCTGCTCCGGCGTGAGATGGGCATCCTTCGCAGCCCTTTCGACCGCTCGTTCAGCCGACGCCTTCACCGCTTCCTCGGCTTCCGAGTACCCCTTGGACGACTCGTGACGCGCCTCACTCGTCCTGTCCTTCTCCGCGTTCTCCACGGCGGACTCCGTGACGTCTTCCTTGATCCAGTCGACCACGTCACCACCTACGGGAAGCATCTCGACGTACTTCGCGCCGACCGCGTCGATGATGCGATTGGTCCACTTCGCGTTTTCCGCCACGCTGTCGTTGTAGTCCTTGTCCGCCTGGGCGCTGGCGTCATGAACGGCCTGTGCCCTCGCCTCCGTCATGATGCCCGCGATCTCGCCTCCCGGATGGACAGCGTTCCGCAGGGCGACACTGGGATCCCCGTGCTGGTCGGGATTCTGGAAGACGTCGGACACCAGAAGCGCGGTGTACGCCTGCTGAGCGTTGGTGATCGCGCCGTACGCCTGAGGGTCCTGGCCGACCGCACCGAGGAAGAAGGCCATCTCCCCCTTGTTGAACTCCGCCATCTTGCCGAGCGGCTTGGCCTGGTCGGCGCCGTTCTCGGCAGCGGCCTGCAGGTCGGGCATGTATTCGGCGGCCATGTCGCCGAAGGTCGGGGCGAGTCCGGTGAGCGGACCTTCGCCTGTCACGAGCTCCGGCGAGGCGCCGATCTTCGCGACGACCTTCTCCATCACACTGCTCATGGTCTTGGTGTGCTCGACGAGCGGCGCGTCCTCCTCGCCTGGGCTGCGGCCGGTGACCGCCGCTTCCAGGGCGTTCCCCATGGCCTCCTGCCCGGGACTCGGCTCCTCGTAGGTGACCACGTCGTACCAGTCGTCCGTGGGTTTCTTGTCGAGCATGTAGTCGACGATGCCCTGGGCGCCCTTACCCTTGATCGCGCCGTCCTCCCGGGTCACGATGCCGTCCTTGTTCGTGTCCTCGCGGAGTGGTTCGTCGAAGAACGCGGCCGACGCCTCGGGATTGTTGGCCATCGCTTCCATGAGGCCGGTGAGAGGGTTGAACCCCTTGCCGCCCGTCTCGCCGAGGTTGATGCGTTGCTTGATGTCCAGCGGAAGGGAGTCCTCCCAGACACGCGGGTTCTGCTTGTCCATGGCGACCATGTCCCGGCCGACCGAGACGAGGAAGTCCTTGTCGTAGGCCCCTTCCCTGATGAGTCCGCTCAGGGCCTGGTAGCCGTACACCTTCGGGCCTAAACCGATGCCGGGGATGTCGAGCGGCTTGCGGCCCGCCTTCAGGAGTTCGTTGGTCCACGTGGCGTCGAGGTGGTTCGGTGTCGACGACCGGGTGGCGAGACCGAGCATCGCGCCCATGTCGCTCTGGATGTTCTTGACCAGATCCACCCGGTCCTGGCCGGCCGGCCCGAGGGAGGTCGAGTTCAAAGCCATCTCGGCGTAGGCGTCGAGAGTCCCTTCGGGGCCCACCTTCCGGAAGAAGGCGGTCGCGAACTCGGGGTCGTCGCGGTTGTCGTCCATGAGGTCTTCGAATTCACGCAGCTCCGCCACATTGCGTGCCGTGCCGCCTTCGCCGGTGATCTTCTTCAGCAACTCCGCGGCCCGGTCGACCTGTTCGGCGTCGAGGCTCTTGAACTTCGCGGCGCTGAAGTTGTGATCGTCCTTCACGTTCGCCGCGAGCGCGCGCTTCAGCGAGTCGTCAGCGTCGGAGCAGTCCTCGATGATCCGGTCGATCTTCCGCTGCCAGGACGTCACATCATGCTTCTGCTTGCGCAGGGCATCCTGGTAGTCCGGGTCGTGGCGCGCCGATGCGTCGGTCTCCAGGTCGTGCCGTGGCGTGACCTTGCCCTTGGCGTCCACGTGGATGCCCGCGGCCGGACCTTCCTCGTCCCTGATCTTGACGAGCTCGTCCTTGGCGGCCTTGAACGACGTGTGCGCGTCGGCGAGCAGCAGCTTGACACCCCTCGCCTCCGCCTCGGCGTCCTCGAACTCCTTGACCGTCTTGGCGATGAAGGGCCTGGTGACCTCGGAGTTGACGCCCTGCCACTGGGCCTTGTCAGTCTTGGCCCGCATTCCGTTGCGGGCGTCCTCGGAGAGCATCTCCAGCTTGGTCACCATCGTCGACCAGTCGTCGACGGCCTGCTTCAGCTTGGCGACGGGCGCGTTGACCACGTCGTCGAATGTCAGCACGACACTTCCCCCGGGTCTTACGTGAAGTTTTCGTCGATCTTGGACACCGAGAGCAGGTCGCCCCCGATGCGCACGTCGTCCTTGGCGTGGGCGGACTTGCTGTAGTCGAGGTGGTTGGAGATCCGGGCGCAGGCGTCGAGGAGCGTGCGCAACTGGGTGTTCCACCGGTCGTGCACCTTCAACAGCTCTGTTCCGCTCGTGAAGTTGCCGTTCATGAGGGCGATCGACGCGTCGAAGGTCGCCGGTCGGGCGTGATCGCCGTCGCGGGTGAGCCGGCTGCGCAGCTGGTACGCCTCGTGCCCGATCGCCCCGAGGTCGTCCCGGTTCACCACCAGATCCGCCGCGCCATCGGACGCCCCCGGGGTTCCGTTCAACCGCATCCGGGCCGACTGCCGCTGAGCGGATTCGGCCTTGAGGTGTTCCCACTCGTCCCAGGCCATGATGCCCCCCTCGTAGAACTGGTCCTGGCGGCACGGCATGGCCTGTCGAACGACGCCCCCGTTCGACATCGGCGCCTCCCCCTACAGCCCATGACCGACCGGTCATTCGAGAAATGACGGGTTGTTCTCTTCACAGTAGCAACCCGACCGCTCGCCCAACTTCAGGGACTGCCCCAGCCATACGAATCCGGCCAGCGCGGAAACGTAACAAAAAGCCCAGCCGCCGGCGCGCACAGGCGCCGGCGGCTGGGATGGAGGCGAGGGACCGTCAGGCGTGGTTGACGGGGAGGACGTCCGGGGAGAGCACACCCGCCTGGGCCGTCGCGCTCGTCATGCGGCGGCGGTGGTGCTGACGGCACAGGACCTCGTAACCGATCTCCTCCGCGGGCCGGTTCACGTCGCCGACCACCACCTGGGCGCCTTCCACGACCATCTCGCCGCCCACCGTACGGGCGTTGTGCGTGGCGCGGGCGCCGCACCAGCACATGGCCTCGACCTGGAGATGTTCGATCCGGTCCGCCAGTTCGATCAGGCGCTGGGAGCCGGGGAAGAGTTTCGTACGGAAGTCCGTGGTGATTCCGAACGCGAAGACGTCCAGGTGGAGGTCGTCCACGATCCGGGCCAGCTGGTCGATCTGCTCCGGTGCCAGGAACTGCGCCTCGTCGGCGATCACGTAGTCCGCCCGGCCGCCCTGGGAGAGTTCGGCGACCAGGTACGCGTACAGGTCCATGCCCTCGGTGGCCTCGACCGCCTCCGTCACCAGGCCCAGCCGGGAGGACAGCTTGCCCTCGCCCGCGCGGTCGTCCCGGGTGAAGATCACGCCTTGGAGCCCGCGAGCCGACCGGTTGTGCCCGATCTGGAGCGCCAGAGTACTCTTCCCGCAATCCATGGTGCCGGAGAAAAATACCAATTCGGACATCAGAGGAAAGCGACCTTTCGGGGCGGGCAGGACATACGGTGCCGGAGCTCGGCGAACACCGGCTCGGGCATGGGTGGGCGGGGACCTTTCAGGATCACACGGGGCGGACGGGCCGGGCCGCCCCTCAGGAACGTACTTCGAGGAGCGGAACCAGCTGCTCCGCAGCCGTCATCGAACCGTGCATGCCCGTCATCGCGGACTCGTTCGGCTCGTTGAGGGAGGCGGTGATGGCGATGTCCTCGTCCGCCGCGGCGACGACGACGTCGCCGATCCGGCCGTACACCCGCTCGTCGACGTGCTCGCCGAACCAGCCGAGCCCGATGGCCTCGTCGCGGCTCGCCACCCAGAAGCGGTCGCCGACGACCTCGCGCCAGCAGGTGAGGACGTCGGACTCGGCGCCCGGGACGGCGTAGACATGCCGGGCCCGGCCCTCGCCGCCGAGCAGGGCGACCCCGGCGCGCAGCTCCCAGTCCTCGTCGAAGTCGATCCGGTGGTCCTCGTCGAAGGGGATGTCGACCATGCCGTGGTCGGCGGTCACGTACAGCGCCGCGCGGGGCGGCAGCTGCTCGGCGAGCCGCTGGGCGAGCCGGTCGACGAACATCAGCTGGCCGCGCCAGGCGTCCGAGGAGATGCCGAAGCGGTGTCCGGCGCCGTCGAGTTCGCTGTAGTACGTGTAGACCAGCGAGCGGTCGCCGGCGGCGAGCTGCTCGGCGGCGAAGTCCATGCGCTCCTCGCCGGACAGGCGCCCGTGGAAGCTGCCGCCGCTCAGTGCGATCTTGGTGAGCGGGGTGTCCGCGAAGATCGGCGAGGAGACCTGGGCGGTGTGGATCCCGGCCTCGTGGGCGAGCTGGAAGACGGTGGGGTACGGCTGCCAGACCCGCGGCGCCGTCCAGGGCTTCCAGCGGAGCTGGTTCATCAGCCCGCCGGTGTCCGGGTCGCGCACCGTGTAACCGGGCAGGCCGTGGGCGCCGGGGTGGAGGCCGGTGCCGACCGAGGCGAGCGAGGTCGCGGTGGTGGCGGGGAAGCCGGCGGTCAGCGGGAGACCGGTGCCGCCGCGCGAGCCGGCGAGCAGCGAGGTGAGGAAGGGGGCCTCGTCGGGGTGGGCCCTGACCTGTTCCCAGCCGAGCCCGTCGACCAGGAAGACGCAGACCCGGTCGGCGGGCGCGAGCTCGCTGATCCGTGCCTCGAAGCCGGGCACGCCCTGCCCCGCGACGAGCGTGGGCAGCAGGTCGGCGAGGGAGCCGGCGCCGTAGGCGGGCAGCGGCGCGGTGGCGGGGTCGAGCGGAATCGGGTCGTCCGGCCAGCCCTGGGCGACGGCGGTGGGCTGGACCATCAGCGGGCGGCGGAGGTCGACGCGGTGGCCTCGGAGAGGGCCTGGGCGAAGGCGAGCGTCTGGCGCACGGTGTCCGGACCGTCACCGGCGTCGCTCACCCGGAGGCTGAGGTCGTCGGCGGTGGAGTTGCCGGTGTAGCCGTGGTCGGCGTCGCAGTTGGGGTCGCCGCAGGCGGCCGGCTCCAGGTCGATCCGGGAGACCGCGCCCCAGCCGATGGTGAGCACGACCTCGCGGGGCAGCGTGCCCGGGGTGTACGACTCGGGGTTGGCGACCATGCGGCTGACGACGACCGAGGAGATCCGGTCGAGGTTGACGGACTCGGTGGACGTCGTGGCGTACGGCGTCGGGGAGCCGCTGTCTGCGGTCTGCTCGTCGGTGTGGCTGACGATGAAGCGGTTCGCCGTGAGGACGAGGACGGTGACATGCCGCCGGACCTCGTTCGCGTCGAACGTGGTCTCCTGATGGACCACGTACGACGTCACGGCCTCGCCGCCGACGGCGGACTCCACCGCCTCGGCCACGAGGGCCGGGTAATAGCCACTGCGCTCGATCGCCGTGCGCAGCCCCTGAGTCGTCGTACCGGTCTTCGCCATGGACTCCATCTTAATCCGTGGGCAGGGACCGCTTGGCCCGCCGAACGGGCGGCCGGGGCCGTTCGGCGGCGCCCGGGCTGTGACATCCGACTCGCCATGGGGCGCATGGGGGCGAACGGGGCTCGGTACGGGTCGCGCGCCGGATCGGCGGCCGCGGCTCAGGAGCCCCGGACCGGCGGCCCCGGACCCGCGGCCCCGATCAGTAGGAGGGGAGGCGGCGCGGGCCGAGGTCGGTGACGGGTGAGGGCGGGGGCGGGGCGAGGCGGACGCTGGCGCCGAGCACGGACAGACCGCGCGGCGCGACGACCACCGGTTCGAGGGAGATCGCGACGACCTCGGGATGGTCGTCGACGAGCCGGGAGATCCGCAGCAGCAGCTCTTCGAGCGCGGCCGTGTCGACGGGCGCCGAGCCGCGCCAGCCGAAGAGGAGGGGCGCGGTGCGGATGGAACGGACGAGGTCGGCGGCGTCCCGGTCGGTGGCGGGGACCAGCCGGTGGGACATGTCGCCGAGCAGTTCGGAGGGGGCACCCGCCAGGCCGAAGGAGAGCACGGCGCCGACGGCGGGGTCGATGGCGGCGCGGACGACGGTGTCGACGCCGCGCGGCACCATCGCCTGGACGACGGGCTGGAGCTCCTCGGGCTTGCCGAGGGCCTCGGTGAGTTCGGCGTACGCGGTGCGCAGCTGCCCCTCGGTGGCCAGGTCGAGCCGGACGCCGCCGAGGTCGGGGCGGTGGCGCAGATGGGGCGCGGTGGTCTTGAGCGCGACCGGGAAACCGAGGCGGGCGGCGGCCCGGACGGCCTCGTCGGGGCCGGGGGCGGGCAGCGTCGGCAGCACCCGGATTCCGTAGTGGCCGAGCAGGTCGGTGGTCTCGTCGCAGTCGAGGGTGACCCCGCGCGTGTGGGCGTCGCGGGTGCGCAGGACGCGGGCGATGAGACCGGCGGCGGCGGATTCGTCGATCCGGTCGAATTCGGGGACCCGGCCGGGGTCGGTGGCGGACCGGCGGCGCCAGTCGGCGTAGCGGACGGACTCGGCGAGGGCACGGACGGCGCGCTCGGCGGCGGGGTACGCGGGGATGGCGCCGGGCGTGGTCGGCTCGGCGGCGGGTACGGGAACGGGAACGGCCGAGTCGGCGGCGGCACGCGGGGCAGCCGGTTCCGGAACCAGCGCCGGGGTCGGGGTGGGAGCCGGAGCCACAGCCTGCGGAGGGGCGACCGCGACGGACGCCGTACCGGTGGGACGGGTCCGGGTGACCGCGGACAGGGCCTCGGCGAGCGCGCCCATCTCCACGTGGACGACGACGACCGGCTTCGCGGGACCGGGCGCGGCGGCGACGGCGGCGCGCAGGGCCGCGGCCAGCACGTCGACGCCCCGGGACGTACCCCTGCCCCCTTCTCCGCCGCCCTCGCCGGCGCCGTCCTCCCCCACCCGCGGTATGGCGGTGACGACGACCGCGTCGCAGCCGTCGTCGGCCAGGGCCGCCGCCAGCGCGGCGCGGAAGTCGTCGGGGGTGGCGCCGGTCGTCAGGTCGAGCGGCCGCTGCGGGCGCAGCCCCTCGGTGAGGCAGGCGTCGTAGGCGAGCAGGCCCAGCGACTCGGAGTTGCCGAGGATGGCGACCCGGGGGCCGGCGGGCAGCGGCTGGTCGGCGAGGAGCAGACCGGTGTCGACGAGTTCGGTGATGGTGTCGACGCGGATGACTCCGGCCTGTCGCAGCAGCGCGGAGACGGTGGCGTACGGGACGCGGGTGACCGGCACCCGGTGTCCGGGCGGGGCGCTGCCGCTGTGCCGGGCGCCCTTCACGACGACCACGGGCTTGACGGCGGCGGTGCGGCGGGCGAGCCGGGTGAACTTGCGCGGGTTGCCGATCGACTCCAGGTAGAGCAGGACGACGTCGGTGGCCGGGTCGTCGTACCAGTGCTGGAGCAGGTCGTTGCCGGAGACGTCGGCGCGGTTGCCGGCGGAGATGAAGGAGGAGACGCCCGCGCCGTGCCGGTGCAGCCCGGCGAGCAGGGCGATGCCGATGGCCCCGGACTGGGCGAAGAGGCCGATGCGGCCGGCGGCGGGCATCTGCGGGGCGAGGGAGGCGTTCAGCCGGACGGCTTCGGCCGTGTTGATGATCCCGAAGGCGTTGGGGCCGATGATCCGCATGCCGTACGAGCGGGCCTGGCGGACCAGGGCGCGCTGCCGCTCGCGGCCCTCGGCACCGCTCTCCGCGTATCCGGCGGACAGCACGACGAGGCCGCGGACGCCGTGCTCGCCGCAGTCGGCGACGGCCGCGGGGACCTGGTCGGCGGGGACGGCGACGATGGCGAGGTCGACCGGCTCGCCGATGTCGGCGAGCCCGCGGTGGGCGGGGACGCCCTCCAGGGTGTGCGGCCCCTCCCCCAGGTTCTTGTTCACGGCGTGGACGGTGCCCCGGTAGCCGGCCGTGAGGAGGTTGCGCAGCACGGTCCGGCCGACGCCGCCGGGGGCGCGGCCGACGCCGATCACCGCGACCGAGCCGGGGGCGAGCAGCCGCTGGACGGAGCGGGCCTCGGCGCGCTGTTCGCGGGCCCGCTGCACGGCCATGGACCGGTCGGTGGGCTCCAGGTCGAGGTGGAGGCGGACGGAACCGTCCTCGAAGCTGCGCTTCTGGGTGTAGCCGGCGTCCGTGAAGACCTTGATCATCTTGGTGTTGGCGGGCAGCACCTCGGCGGCGAACCGGCGGATCCCGCGCTCGCGGGCGACGGCCGCGATGTGTTCGAGGAGCGCCGAGGCGACGCCGCGTCCCTGGTGGGCGTCCTGGACGAGGAAGGCGACCTCGGCCTCGTCGGCGGGCGCGGAGGCGGGCCGTCCGTCGGGGGCGATGCGGTCGTAGCGGACGGTCGCGATGAAGTCGTCGCCGATGGTCGCGGCGAGTCCGACGCGGTCCACGAAGTCGTGGTGGGTGAAGCGGTGGACGTCCTTCGCGGACAGCCGGGGGTAGGGCGCGAAGAAGCGGTAGTACTTCGACTCGTCGGAGACGTGCTCGTAGAAGCCCACCAGCCGGTCGGCGTCGTCGGCGGTGATGGGGCGGATGCGCGCGGTGCCGCCGTCCCGCAGGACCACGTCCGCCTCCCAGTGATCGGGGTAGGCGTGCTCCGGTTGTTCGGGCTGTTCCGACGCGCTCTGCATGGGGAAAGCCTACGGCCGGCGCGGGGCCGTGACACCGGTCGCGAGGCGGTTGTGCGCCGTGCAAGGTAGGGAGGGCCGGACGGCGGGCCCGTGTGGGGGCCGGTCGGCCCGAGCATCTCGCCACCCGTGAGAGACTGGTCTAGACAACCGCTGAGAGTTGAAGGGCAACCACCATGGCTGAGCGCCGCGTCAACGTCGGCTGGGCCGAGGGCCTGCACGCCCGCCCCGCCTCCATCTTCGTCCGTGCCGCCACGGCCTCCGGCGTCCCCGTGACGATCGCGAAGGCCGACGGCAACCCGGTCAACGCCGCGTCCATGCTCGCGGTGCTCGGCCTGGGCGCCCAGGGCGGCGAGGTGATCGTGCTCGCCTCGGACGCCGACGGCGCCGAGGCCGCGCTCGACCGTCTGGCGAAGCTGGTCGCCGAAGGCCTGGAAGAGCTGCCCGAGACCGTCTGACCGTCTCCTCCCCGACGACGTTCATTGTGGATCGGCTTCTCGTCGCTGCCGGGAGCCGCGCCCTGCCTCTCGACCGGGGCCTGTGTGCCTGCGTTCATGCGTCGCCTCCCA